>JAKAKU010000076.1 GCA_021824385.1 bacterium
AGAAAAAATGAAACTAATTCAAAAAATTGATGATATTAATAATCAATGAAATGACAAAATACTACAAACTTTTCAAAGCCTATTATAAGGTACAAAAAAACAAAACAGAAAAAGTATCTGCCTATAAACACTACTTCGGAATTGAATGTAATTTACCCTCGGTCTTTTCGCTCGACTCGGTCTTTTCGCTCGAAGAGGCCGAAGAAGTCACCGAACTTCAATTTAACCGAATAAAGAAAATTGTTTTAGCAAAACTTTTAAAAGACTAAACTATGTGTGAGTTTCTACATTGCCCAATCTGCGAATCAGAAGCATCGGATTTATGCCCCTGCGTTGAACCATGCAATTGTATCGACGGCTGGCTGCTAATGGATGATTCAGGCAATATCTTAACCCGGGAACAATATGAGGCTTTACCGGAAGACGAACGAATGAAAGATAATTGTCCTATTTGTAACGAGGGTATAATTGTAGGTAAAAATGTAATTTTTAAACAATAAACCTGCTCTACAACATACCCAAAAATTTCGCTATCTAAATAGTAATTAGTAATTTCAAAATAAAAATTCGAATGAGACATCTTGTATTTGCAAAAAATATTAATGGAAGTGAAACTGGATTGATTGATATTTCTACTAATCCACCTTCTTTATTTTGTTTGTGTGAAGAAAATATCGCAAATGATATTTTAGTGTTTAAAATACCATTTAATAAGATGGCGTTAGAAAACATTTTAGATTTTTCGCGACTAAATGAACACATGAACACGGAAGATACAATAAAGGAATATTTCGAAATTTAATTTATAAAGCAATCCCGGAAGCAATAAAAGACGGGGAAAAACAAAGAAAAAATGACAATAATTAGAAAAGAAGAGGTATTACCTGAACGTCCGGTTATCATCTTATTGTATGGAAGTCCAGGAGTGGGCAAAACAAGCGTTTTTAACACATCTAAAAACCCGGTACTAATAGATGCCGACAGAGGCGCAGATCGTTCCATTTTCAGGCAGGATACTATCATAGCATCCAACTGGAAAGAGATACTCGCAGACGAAAGCGAGATTAAGAACTATTCCACCGTTGGGATAGATACCGCAAAATCTGTTTTGGATGACTTTTTGATGGTTCATGTGGTCGAACAAGACTACAAACTAAAGACAAACAAGTTGAAAGCCTACGGGGCCATAGCCGACGAGTTTAAACTGTTCGTTAACCGTCGCCGGGGTGAAAAACTGGACATGGTAATCATTGCCCATGCCAAAGAGGAAAAGGACGGTGACAATACCCGGATCAGTCCCGATGTTACCGGAGGATCAAAGGATTTGCTTTTGAGAATTGCTGATCAGGTAGGTTATATGTACATGGACAATAACCAAAGGACGATCAACTTTAACCCGACCGACAAAACAGTTGGAAAGAATGTTGCGCGGTTCCCGCTATTAACCGTCCCAAATGAGACTGAACCAGAGTTTAAAACCTTCATGGCCGACATAATCCAGCGAGTAAAATCATCTATTCAGGAAAAGTCTGAAGAACAAAAAGAACTGTTGGCAAAAATCGAGACCGTTCAAACCGAACTTTCCGAAATTGATTCACCTGAAAAAGCGGCAAAAGTTTCCGGACTGATTAAAGGATTGCCAAAAGCTCATCAGGTTGCCTTCCAAAATTCCTTCAGGGAAAAAATTCAAAAGGAAAACATTGAATGGAACAAAACTACTGAAATCTTTCAATACAAAGAAAATGTTACAAGTCAGAGTAACCAGTCTTGAGGCGTTTCGCCGTTTCATTGAGGATGAACCGTATTCCACAGAAGAATCCCTGATCGAATCATGGTCAGGGATCTTCGAGGGTAATGAATATACACGTATCGGAACTGGGTTTCATTCACTGGTTGAAAAAGGAAATCTCACAAAAGACAATCAGCTGGTAATTGACCAGATTCCGATTACTTACAATGATAAGCAGATTGAGGTAGCAATGGATTACCGTTCTGAAATATTCCCATGCTTCAATGAGGTTCCCGGGAAAAAGGTTTACCAAATCGAAGATGAAGAGATTATAGTAACAGGTACGTGTGACGTGTTGAAAGGCTTAGTAATCATGGATATTAAAACCAAATATTCAGATTTGCGGTCAATCGAAGATTATATCAGGTCATATCAATGGAGGTTCTACTGTGATATGTTCGATGTGCCTGATTTTATTTTCGACGTATTTCAATTCATAGGATATGATAAAGATAAAAACGGTTATGACGTTTCTGGATTGGACATTAAAAGGCATGATCCGATTTCCTGTATGTCTTACTACAAAATGAGCGACGATCTTCATTATTTGCTTTATCAATTTTTGGAATATGTCAGATACAAAAAACTGGAACACTTATTCAAGCCAAAATGACCGAATCAGGTAAACCAGAAAAAGCAAAGCGGGTAATTATTTCTCCCGATCTTTCAAAACTTGAACGGGTGCAGGTTGACAGTAAGACAATTTTATTCAAAAATGTTAAATCAAAAAAAACTAAGCGATGAAAGATTCGGACTTTTTGAAATTGGTTCAACTTACAAATGTCGGAGGAGGTTTTTTGCCGGCCAACGAAAATGCTACCGAACTACTCGAACAATCAGCAAAAGGTGAAATACTTTCCTTTGTCGAATGCACCGAAAGAGACTTGAAATTTCATTCCTGCTATTTTTCTTTGATTGGTTACATTTATGACTTTTTGCCGAATCACTTTAAGAAGGCTGTCAAAAAAGAAGTATTTTATATCTTCCTGAAACATTTACAGGGAAACTACGATGTACTCTTTGAGTTTAAAGACGGAACAAAAATGGTCGAATACAAAAGCCTGGCATTTGGCAGAATGTCTCAAAAAACCTTCGAAGAATATATTAAAAATCAATTACCATACATTTATGAGAACGTCATCGGAGCTTTTTATGAGGGCGCAATTTATGATGGTATTGTTGAAAATATTGAAAATGAATACAGGAAATTTTTAACTAAAATTTAAATTTATAACTATGTTTGGAAAATGGTTTAACGAAGAAGAACTTAAATCTGCTAAAGAGAAGAAAAAAGCTCTTAAAAAGCGGATTCGCGAACTCTCACAGAGTGAAA
>JAKAKU010000034.1 GCA_021824385.1 bacterium
AAAGAATACTTGTAATGTTCTCTACAAACTCACTCCTTCCGCAGACAAAAAACTGAGTAGTATTTGGTAATCCATTTGTTGTTGCTTTTAATAGTTCTGCATCGATTCTGCCTGTTCGTCCATTCCATTCAGTAGTTGTTTCTCGGGTTACGGTTGGAACAAATGTAAGATCAAGTAATGTAGTCAAATCTAAAATCTCAGTAAGGTATGAAAAATGTGCACGCGTTTTAAAACTGGCAATAAGGATTAATTTATTTTTGGGAAGAGAGCGCAGCATACTCATAATGGGAACAATTCCAGATCCTCCCACAATAAAAACAACGGGACCTTTGTATTCTGAATTCCAATTGAAATACAACCCCAGAGGACCCTTTACCTCAATCTCCTGACCTTTTTTGAGAGTATGTAAAAATGTTGAAACAATACCATTCTCGACTTTTTGAATACCAAACTCGATAGTGTTTGTATTATTCGGCGTATTTGCAATTGAATATTCACGACTGACATTGGTATGGTCTTTTTGAGGGATTTTTACTAAATAAAATTGTCCAGGGATATGAGTTGAAAGATTTTTTCCAGTAAAAGTCAGCGACAAGGTATCAATAGAGAGCATTTTTCGCTTTACAAGTTTCACTTTCACCCACGCGCGTTCCATATTCCCGATTGTAGCAACATTTTTGACGCTTGTTTTTGATTACTCAGCCCTTGTATACTCGCCGTATGGCAGCAGCAAAGAAGTCAACACCAAAGAAAAAAGCAAACCAAAAAAAGACCGCTCCAAAGCGAACAAAGACATCAAAGCAAGTGGAAGTCGATACTATGATGATGGAAGTTGAAACTGCAACAATAGATACTTCATCTGTGAAGAAAATGAGTACAAAGGCGAAAGTTTCTATTCTTGTCGCTTTAATGGTAATTGGGGTTGTTTTGTATCTCTCACGAGGACTTCTTTTGGCTGCTTCAGTTAATGGAGAGTTTATTTACAGACCAACGGTCATTAGTGAACTTGAAAAACGCGGTGGTAAGCAACAACTTGACTCGTTGATAACTGAGATTATTATTCAACAGGAAGCTAAAAAGAAAAATATATCTGTAACTGATGATGAAGTGAATACCGAAATCACTAAAATTAACGACAGTGTAAAAGCCCAAGGACAAGACATAAACACACTTCTTGCTATGCAGGGTATGACTCAAGACGATCTTAAAAAACAAGTTCGTACACAAAAGCTCGTTGAGAAACTTTTGGCAGACAAAGTAAATCCTACCGATCAAGAAATTGCAGATTTTATTAAAACAAATAAAGACACTCTCCCGAAAGGACAGACTGATGACCAAATCAAGGCAACCGTTAAGCAACAGCTGATGCAGCAAAAACTCAGTACTGAATTCCAAACATGGCTTACAGAAGCAAAAAAGAACGCTTCTATTAAGTACTTCACGAATTATTAATTGGTAGTTAAATTCACTTCTGGATTGTTTATACTCTCAATCGTACTTCTATGCTTTTGTCATAGTTCAAACGAAGATTAACAGCAAATATAACTATGTGAAGGTGTTTATTTTGGCTCTCCAGCCACTTTAGAAATGCCGAGCACCTGGGAGTAATACGGATAGTAGGTATTCGTTCCGGGAATCTTCCACGAAAATGCACTAAATGGTTTGGCATCGTATCGAAGTAAAAAGGGGGTAACAGCAACAACATTGGGATTGTTCCATGCTTCACTAAATGCTTGCTTGTAGTTTTGTGCGATTTGCTCTTGGTCTCGCCCATTATTTTTCCATCCAGTCTCGGTGATAAAAACGGGTGAGTTGGTGGGTAAATGGTATTTACTCAGATAATTTACCTCCCATTCAAAGCCTCTTATGCTCATTTTTCCGTTTTCGGAAGGAGAGCCAGAAAAGTCAGGGTTCGGGTAACTATGGCTGGTCCAGCCGTCAAAGAGGGTAAAAATAAGCGGGTCAAAAGCGGCCATATCATCAAAAAAGTTTTTGGAGTTTTCTGTTTCATTCCCGTTTGAAGCAGCAGCATCCATCCCTGCTGGAAGTACAAAGAAATCAAACGAGTTTTTCTTGAGTTCCTCCCAATATCGTCGCGTCATTTTTGCATATTCATCCGGTTCTATTTTTCCGCCCCACTCTTTCGCATGGTTTGGTTCATTGAATAAAACTACATATCGGGCTGTTGTAGGCCATGGGAGTGATCCCAAAAATGTGGCCCACTTTTCGGCATTGTCATAATTTGGTTTTTCCCAAACGCCATTTCGCTGGATTGTTGCAATTCTCACAATGGGAATAAGTTTTAAGTCCTTCATTTGATTGAATGCATTAGTCCACCTTCCAATATCCATTTCATCTTCTCGAATGACAAACGTTACATAACCCCAAGATCCACCACTACTGTTAACCAATGAGGCGGCATCGGGAAGATCGCTTTCGTCCAGAATATGAATACCAAATCGGTTATTTTTAACCGGAATAAGCGAATCTTGTGCAGAAACAACAGATACACTCACAAAGAGTGAGATCAGAATGAGAGGCAAAAAAAATATTCGCTGCATGTATATATTCATTATACAAGACTCGCGCTACCAAAATTTTGTTTAGTGGTATAGAATCTTTTTATGGGAGGTGACTTCTAAAATGGACAATGAAAATCGTCAAAAATTTAATGCACTCGTGGGCTCGATGAAACCGACAGAAGCAAAATCTGGACTATTAAACAGAACGACCCCTGGAGCCACTGAATCCTCACAAGTTTTGGGACAAAAAGCAATGAAAGAGGTTATGGATAAAGCAGCAGCAGATAAACAAGCAGCTTTGCAAGGGACTGGACCAGGACTTAAGAATAGAGTATAAAGTAAATTATGTATTCTTTACCCGAGCTTCCTTTTGAAACAAATGCTCTTGAGCCATTTATTGATGCACAAACGATGACTATTCATCATGACAAGCATCATGCTGCTTATGTGGACAACTTAAACAAAGCATTGGAGGCAAACCCTGAACTTCAAGAAAAACACGTGTGGGACTTACTCTCAAAACTTGATTCTATCCCTGAATCCATTCGCACCAAAGTGCGGAACAATGGTGGTGGACACGCAAACCACACCTT
>JAKAKU010000006.1 GCA_021824385.1 bacterium
AAATATTCACCGAGAGTTACATCGTAACTTACGGTGTGTAGGTGCTCTCTGTTAAATGGTGAAATGACGATTTCCCCTTCAGCCATCAGCTGAAGTATTTGCCAGTCAACAAGTAAGGCCATTACAAAACTCCTTTAGCTAAAAATTCACTAGAGAAAATATATCACAAACGAGCTGAAGCATTTTGGACAATATGAAGAATATCAGTGTGAACGAGCTCTTCCTGTTGGTTTGCATTTACCACTTCCCATCCGTAGGCCTTCGCAAGTTCACGATGTACATCTCGTATTCCTTCCCAATTCACGTCATCTTCAAATCGGTGTCCTCGCTCGATTCCCGAGCTATAGCGCGCCTCCCCATCGAGAAGAATTGATACATCGGGGAGGAGGAGATCGTTATTTATTTCCTCCAATAGTTGTTGGGGAACCCCCTCGAACATACCATGTGCAATTCCGGTTCCAATATATGCTTCGCCCACAACCGTTCTATCCTCAAGTGCAATTTTCAAAATTTGTTCAAAATCTTTTCTGTTTTGGGCATACAGACGCTGAAGATCAACCGGCGTCGCTGGCACCCCCGCTCTCAAAATACTATTAATCATGGGGCCAGTTGGTTCTAAATCATAAACGGGATACTTAACATAGTTTGCGTCCAGAGCGGCTGCAAGTTTATGAGATTGAACCGTTTTCCCCAGATTTGGAGCACCATAAATGACAATAAACAAGTTTGCTGCTTTCGCAGTGAATGGGAATGTATTCATGAACTGCTTCTTGTATAACATACACGCGATAATATATATACAGAAAGTCAAAGATTAGTTTGTACATTTACAAGAAAGGTACTGAACTTGAATGCTGATCGTGAATATCTTCGGGTACTCAGCAATGTATACCAAAGCAAGCGGTTCAAAAAAGACCGCACAGGCACTGGTACATGGTCAAATTTTGGGGAACTACTTTCGTTCGACTTGCAAGAGGGTTTTCCGCTTTTAACGACCAAAAAAATGCCGTTCAAGCTGATCATCAAAGAGCTGCTCTGGTTTATAAGCGGTTCAACAAATATACAACCACTTCTTAAAGAAGGGGTGCATATTTGGACTGAATGGCCGTTTCGACACTACAACCAAGAAATGGGTACATGGGACGCACTTTCCAAACAGCGTGGATCTCCCGTGTGGAAGCTAGCTGTTGATGTGTTTGAAAAAGCAATAATAGACTGGGACAATTTTGCCGCACAATGGGGCGAGCTTGGGCCAGTATATGGAAAACAGTGGCGTGCTTTTTCGGGGCCACATGGTGAAACAGTCGACCAACTACAAGAAGTCATTGATCTCATTCAAAAAGATCCTGCTTCTCGCCGAATGGTAGTAAACAGTTGGAATGCAGCTGAAATTCCTGCGATGGTTCCATCGGGTCTGCCTCCATGCCACCTCCTTTTTCAGTTTTACGTTCATGATCAAACGCTTTCGTGTGCGGTAGTTATGCGCTCGGCAGACATGTTTCTCGGCGTTCCGTTTAACATCGCCTCGTACGCGGCGCTCACCCATCTGGTTGCCAACGTATGCCGGTTGAACGTAGGGAGCTTAAAAATTTTTATGGTTGATTGTCACATATATATCAACCATGAATCTCAGGTCCGTGAGCAACTCAGTCGAACCCCGTTCGACTTACCGACACTAAGCATTAAACCGTTAAGTAGCATTGATGGGGTATTTTTGGATGATTTCGTTTTGAGTGGCTATCAAAGCCACCCAGCACTCAAAGGAGAAATAGCAATATGATCACGCTTATAGCGGCGCTCGCAAACAATCGAGTAATTGGTGTAAACGGAACGATTCCTTTTGATGAGCAAGCAGACCGTAGGCAGTTTGCCATTGCGACAAGAGGACATGTGGTTGTCATGGGACGCGTGACGTTTGAAAGCATCGGCAAGCCGCTTCCAAACAGAACGAATATGGTTCTCACCAATAATCGGTCTTGGACAGCAGAAGGGGTGCTTGTCGAACGAAGTTTTTCAGAGTGTTTGGCAAGTGTGTTGTATCTGTCAAAACACCAAGATGTCATGATCATTGGCGGCGAGAAAGTTTACAAGCTCTTCATGCCATATGCTAAACAGATGATCTTGACGCATGTAGATGCAGATGTGAAGGGTGACACGTATTTTCCCCAATTTCATTACCAGGATTGGGATGCAAAAGTGGTTATGCACCATGGAGCAGATGACAAAAATCAGTATCCATTTGTCGTGCGAATGTATACAAAGAAGTTGTAGAAAGTTTGCAATAAAGAAGGGTGAGCGTTTCATACGCTCACCCTTAATACAGTACTTATTCTTCACGATCACTATTCTTGAAATACCCTCTACTGGATGTCCAGTGCAATGTTTGATCCTTATAGGGCCGGTTCAAAAACCAAAGAACGAGCAAAACCACAGCCCCAATACCACAAACACTCAGTCTTCCCAATGTCCCGGCCGACAAAAAGTAGGCAACCCCAATGCCACCAAAGATAACTGCGAAAACTAAGAGCAAAAGATTTCGCCACACCTTTTTGCTACCTGCAACTGCAACTTCAGACGTAACACGTACAATCTTCTGAGTACGCGTTTCCAATTTTTCAGGGACAGTCATTGCAAAGCCCTCCAATTAAATAGAATATGCTGCGTTACTATACCACAAATCCACCAGGAAAACAAATTATAGGTTATTCGACTTGCTCTTTATCTTCATCGATTGGAGCATCTTCTTTTGAAGGATCTTTCCAACTTGCATAGTCACAATCTGGGTACCGACTACAGCCATAAAATCGTCTTCCTTTTTTGGTTTTTTTCATCACAACTTCCCCTTCCAAACATTTTGGACATTTCATATCAATTTTATGTACAATTTTTTCGGTGTATTTGCAGTCAGGAAATAGGCTGCAACTAATGAACTTTCCAAATCTTCCCTGCCGTATTACCAATTCCCCCGTTCTCGTTTCTTCACCTGCCTCACGAGCAGTTTTACATTCAGGGCATTCGCGTCCTACACTTTGCGTGGCAATTTTAATGCGTGGTGCATTTTTTTCGACTTCAATAAGTTGCTTATCAAACGGGCCCCAAAAATTCTTAA
>JAKAKU010000080.1 GCA_021824385.1 bacterium
TTCAGCGAAAGTCTCAAGCGCATGCTCAGCAGCCGATTGCTCAGCGGCACTTTTGCTTCGCCCGAGCCCTTCCCCAAGCGACTTTTCGCCTACAAAAACCTCAATAACAAATTCTTTTGAGTGATCTGGCCCTTCTTCCCGAACCAATTTATATCGTGGAGCTTCCATTCCTTTTGATTGAACCAGCTCTTGAAGCCGGCTTTTTGGATCTTTAAGAGGTTTTTCTAGAAATTCGTCGATTCGTTCGAGTAAATTGACTTGGATAAATTCTTTTGAAGCATCAAAACCTTGATCAATGTAGAGTGCGCCAATAATAGCCTCAATGGTATCTGCTAACAGCGAGGGGTTGTTTCGTCCTCCCCCTTGTTCTTCCCCTTTCGAAAGGAATAAGTATTCCCCAACCGAAAGCCTAGTGGCAAGTGCAGCAAGACTTTTTGTGTTTACAATGTTTGCTCGAAGAGCTGTTAAAAACCCTTCTTCTTCTGAAGGGAACGCGGTGTAAATGAAACTGCTCACCACAAATTCCAAAATCGCGTCTCCCAAAAATTCAAGACGTTCATTGGTGCCTCTTTGTGCGGGGTTTTCATTCACCCATGAACGATGAGTGAGCGCTTGGTCAAAAAGCTCACTATTTTTAAATGTAGATTTAACGTCAGTTACTGTTTTCATGTTGTTTTTCAGTTTCCGTTTGTTTGATAATGCTTCCCAAAACGCCATTTATAAACGATGGAGAGTTGTCTCCCCCAAATTCTTTTGCAAGCTCTATTGCCTCATCGACAACTACCTTTGATGGGGTGTCTGAGTGTGTAATCTCATACGTTGCGTAGCGGAGTATCGCAAGATCAATTCGGTTTATTTTATCAATCGGCCACGCAGGAGCACTTTTTGTAATACGAGCATCAAGTTCTGGGAAAATTTTTATAACGTCGTGAGATATTTGTTCTTGGCTGTCTTGAGGAAGAAACGTGTTGGCAAAAAGATCTTGTATTACACGTTGACGTCTCAGATGTCGGGGATCTCTAACTGATTTCATTTAAAAAAAACTTAGTTTTTGCTGCCACAATGAGGGCACGCTTTGTGTGGGAATTTCTTTTTACCACAATTCTTACATGTGGTGAGCAAAGGAAGAGCTACTGCGAGCTTGCCTCTGCGCTGCCTTGTTCTACTGTGACTGTGTTTTTTCTTCGGTGTTGGTGCCATACGAACTTAATTATATCCTAACTTAACTCAAAATGAAAGACTGAGCTGTTTTTTTATTTTTCATAAATAACTCCCCACTTTTGAGGGTGAGGAGTTGCCACATATAGTATTGACCTGCTAGAAATTTATGGTGTAGGCAACCTGAAACGGCCCGGTTCCCCCGTTAATGATTTCAAAACAGGTACGCTTTGCATCAAATTTTGCTTCAATGAAAAAAGCTTTGATTTGTGCGTCAACTTGAGAAAGGAGCGCAACTGACGACGCTGGGTTAAAGTGAAAATAGAAATTCATTTTACCTGTCGAATCAATTTGCATTCCCTTGAAAGCATGTGATATCTCTGGTGCAAGGGTTGCCATTGATAGTGCATGCCCATCCTGTCCTCTCATCAAAAAGAAAGAGGTAACTTCACTCATACTTATTCTCCCCTCGTAAACAACTGTCAGGAGTATACTGACTTATAGTCGTCTGGTCAATTTGCCGCTTTTTGAATTGCCTTGAAGTACTCCATTACTGCCTCATACAGTTCTTTTGTATTAATCACTTCATCGGCACTTTGTTTTACTTTTTTTATTAAATCAATATCAGTCCACCGTGCAATTTTAAGCTCAGGAAGGCCCGATTGTTTGGTGCCAAATATTTCCCCTGGGCCGCGAAGTGATAAATCAAGTTCTGCAAGTTCACGACCCGATAACGTTTTACTCATTGCCGTAAGTCTTGTTTGTACCTTCTCAGAAGTATTCTCGCTCATCAGTAAACAATAGGATTGTTTTGATCCACGTCCCACACGTCCACGGAGTTGGTGAAGTGCGGCAAGCCCAAACCGATCGGCTGCCTCAATTACCATGATCGTTGCATTGGGGATATCAATTCCCACTTCTACAACGGGAGTACTTACCAAAATGTCGTATTTTTTGTCTTTAAAGTCGGCCAAAATTGCATCTTTTTCGGCAGACTTCATTTTACCGTGAAGAAGGGCTATTTTTTTCTTCGGGAACAGTTTTTTCAAGCGATTGTATTCAACGGTGGCGCTTTTTACTTCTTTCATTTTTTCGTTTTCACTTTCATCAATAAGTGGACAGACCACAAATACTTGAGCTTCGTGTTCTTCTATTTCCTTCTTTACCCATTCATATGCACTGTCCCTCTTCTTTGGAGTAACAACCCATGTTTTTATTGGAATTCTCCCTTTGGGAAGTTCATCAAGTGTGGAAAGGGAAAGGTCACCGTATAAGGTGAGCGCGATTGTTCTCGGAATGGGAGTTGCCGTCATGGTAAGAATATGTGGTACTTGTGTGCCCAGTTCAGCAAGACGTGATCGTTGCCCAACCCCAAATCGATGTTGCTCATCGATAACGACAAGGCCCACTTCTTTGGAAATAAGCTTAAATAAAAGCGCTTGTGTACCAACATACACCCCTCGTTCTTTGAGTGTTTTTGTTTTTTCTCTTGCGGTTACCAAATTCACGGGTATTCCAAATGGAGCCAGAAGCTCTTTGAGAACTTTTTCATGCTGAGTGGCCAATATTTGTGTGGGAGCCATGATAAGCGTTACCACATTGTTTTTGGCCGCAACGTAGGCCGCAAATGCGGCAACAAGTGTTTTTCCCGAACCCACATCCCCTTCCAAAAGCCGATTCATGGGAATTTCTTTTGAAAGCTCTTGGGCAAGCTCCCCCATTGATCTTGATTGTGAGCTTGTGGGAGTGAACGGAATTTTTGCGAGAAAATCAAAAATATCGGCATTTGTTACTGAAAGCTTCATGGCTACACTTTTGGCAAGCCACTCTCTTCTTCTTTGCCGTTGGGCAATTTCAAGGCCCAATAATTCATTGAATGCGAGGCGAGTTCTTCCTACTT
>JAKAKU010000135.1 GCA_021824385.1 bacterium
GATACAAAAAACAAGCCTCCTTCGGCAGAGAAGAGGCTTGTACACCTTAAAATTACGATATGAAAATAAGGGTGTCAACCCCGATTAAATCGAGGGTCAAGCAAAATTTTGAGGCTGTTTCAGGCACTGAAGTATACACAATTCAAATTAGTCTTGGCCTTTGAGGAAAAAGTATTAAAGTATTACGATCTAAAGATTATTGGCCGTTTACTGATATAGGCTCGACTACCTTTTTATAAAAACCCTTACCGTCTTGTACAAATCCCATTCGTCTGGCAGTAACGTCATATCGCATATGGAGTCTTCCAGTACAATCTTCATTGTACCTATGTCTGTTCATGCTGCTTGGAAGTAAGTATACGGCTGGAACTCTGTTCTTTTCAGCCCAATTTAACAATAATGCAATTAATGCTTTTTCCCACCGAAGTTTGTTTAGCACTTTTTTTGCATCACGATGCATCGCTTTGTTTTCAAAAGACCAATCAGCTGCTCCCTGTATTTGGACTATGAGAGGTAAGATACTGTTATAATCTGTCTCTACGCCACTCGAAACTAATGATTCCTTGTAAGATGATGCAATTTCATCTGTAGCAAAACTGGTGACTGCAACCCAAAGAGGTCTTTGCTTTTTTCCCCTAAGATATCCAAGAGCAAATGAATACTGGCCGTCTAAATAATAAATACAGTTGCCATCATCATCAAGTCGTTGCATACCACGGTGTAATTTACCTTTGAAAACAAATGTTTCATCCAAAACTGCATTACTTTTAGCGAATGGGGCTAAAAAACCATTTAAATCAGCCTCTGACATTTCTCTCCCATACCTCAGAACCGATTCTTCCATATGGAGTGGTGAAAGCTGGGCAAGCTTTTCAAGTGGATGAGTCTCGGCAGGTGTTAATCCATTCGAGCCTACAGTATTTTCTCTCATTTTAGGCACATATTTTACGTAAAATCACATGTATTTGTCAAACTATAGGATTAGAACATGGCTACGAGGCGTGGAGGCACATTCGCACTTGAATTGCACCACCTGTGAAAATCTAAGTCTTTTGTAAAACCTCCATCATTTTCTCATAGGGCGTCAAGAATCCTAAACATTTTCTAGGTGTGTGATTAAGTTTATATTCGATGGCGGCGATCTGCTCTTCAGAGAACGTGTCGATACTTGCTCCTTTTGGGATATATCTTCTGATTCTGCCGTTGGTGTTCTCGACCGTCCCTTTCTCCCAGGAATGATATGCGTGACAGAAGAAAATGTTCATCTGGAGCTGCTTGGTGATCTCTCTGTGATAACTGTTCTCAGTTCCATTATCAGTTGTTATTGTTTGCCTGGCTTCTTTAGGGAAAGCAATTAGGCGCTTGACCAAAGCCTCGGTTTTAACTGCTGCTGTTCTATTTTTAAGTTTTGACATTAGTGTTAACCTTATCATTCTCTCAACAGTAACTGAAAGAACAGATTTGTCGGTGGTCTTGCCAACCACATTGTCCGTTTCCCAATGGCCCAAAGAACTGCGCAGATCTACTTCTTTGGGCCGCAAATCGATCGATATTGAACCTGGAATCTTGCCGTCCCTGTGGATTCTTCTGCCGTACTTTTTCATCCGCTTCCTTCTTGCAATGGTTAAATATTGCCAGTATTTGTAATGTTTCATCGAACCTTTGTAAATATATCGGTAGATGGTTTCGTCATCAATCTTTTTGCCCGGATGATCAATTGGTAGTCTTCCAGCGATTGTCTCTGGAGACCAACCGTCTTCTCTTAGATGTTTCCTGACGTAGAGGAAGATTAACGGTTCCTTAAGAGGAGCTTTTCTTCTCTGGTCTGCTGCTCTTCTTTCTGCTCTTTTGTGAGCCTTACAAGGAATATACTCTCTGGTACTCTTGGGATTGCCAAGCAGGCTTCTGGAGTTGGCAGCCAGTTCTCTTGCAACCGTTGTATGATTTCTTCCCAATCTTCGGGCAATTGTCCTCAGCGACAGGTTTTCTCTTAAACCACCGTAAAGAATTTCTCGCTCCTCAAGACTTAAGTGCTTGAAAGTTCGCATAATACACCTCCTTTAAGGCAAAGATTTTACCTTAAGTGGTGCATTTCGTTTGCGAACCTATTGGAGCATATTAGACTTTAACTGAATAATAAATCAGGGCTCTTTCAAGCTGGGATTTTGGTGAACCCGGTGTATTTTTGGAGGCTTAGGAATTAACTTTTGTATGCCCCTTGCCTATGTTTGACCTTGTGGACTTCAATCCTTTTTCCAACTTCATTTACTTCATAGAAAATCCGGTAAGGCCATGCACGCAGTGAACGGATACCTTCCAGCTCACCCGTAAGTTTTTTGCCTGCGTAAGGGTTTTGCTCGAGTGACGACAATTTTTTCCTAACTTTTGCCTGCTCAGCTTTGGGGAGGCGTTCATAATCCTTTCTCGCATTTTTTGAAAGGATTACATCCATAGGAAAATTACTTTAATTTTGAAAGAGGGGTAAACTGGCCTTTTTTAATCTGTTTCCTGCTTTCTTCAATTTCTTTTTTAATACCCGGCATGCTGCTTAAAACTTCTGCGGTTTCTTCAAGCGATTCCAGTTCGTCGACACTGACAATAACTGCTTTTGGCTGGCCATTGACGGTTATGACTGCACGGTCCAGGTTTTTGTTTATCTTTGTGACCAGATCAGGGAGGTTTGCCCTCGCATCCGAAATGGCAATGTTATTAGTCATGGATTATTTGTACAGCATATTGTACAAAATGTCAAGAGGTTATTAAAGATTTAAGAAGCATTTATTTCATGGAATTCACCTATTTTGCGGTTTTTCGCTACGTTGTCCCAGTTGAAAACTTTTCCCTGCATAACAACATAGACTCCAGGCTTCAACGTCTGGACTGCAGCAAAAGCCCCCCCCCAGGTTAAACAAAGCATCCGAATCTTTAAATCTATAAGGCACCATTGAACCTGTCAGAACGATTGTTTTATCATTGATATTTTCGCCGAGAAGCTTAGCTGTTTTAACCATCGTATCTGT
>JAKAKU010000039.1 GCA_021824385.1 bacterium
AGGGCTCTTCTTAGCATCTCTTTATTACTCGCGGAAACTTCGTTGGCTTGAGATTTTTTGTATTCTTTTGCTTGTCGATACTTTCTTCGCAGTACGAATGGCTCCACTTTTTTGTGTATCGTGTGCTTTTGTAATCCAGGCTGCGTACTACTCCTTCTTAAAGCACAAATCGGACAAAATAAACAAAGAACGACTGAATAAAATACTCATTTTATTTACGCTCTCAGCTGTTTGTTTGTTTACCCTTGAAGCTGTTGTTAACACACGAAATCGTGTTGTTGTTGGAGAGTCTGCTTATCCATACAAAGCTATCGAGTATTTAGAAAAAAATGTCCCAAAGGGCAATATCTTTTCCCACATTCATTGGAATAGTTACATGGATTTGATGATTCCGTCAAAGAAAGTGTTTATAGACGGAAGAATGCTTGTTTGGACACAAAACGGTAAACCTGGTGAGCTCAGCTCTGCATTTCTCGACTACATAAAAATCACCCACGGCGATGCAGATATAAACAGCTATCTTGATCCGTTTTGTATCGACACAGTCCTTTGGAGTAATGAAGCACGGAGCGACTTGTGGATAAAAACTATTGCTCCTGTGGACATAACGGGAGAACTAAATAAAGACGTGTGGAAAAGTGTGTATAAAGATGAAATCTCCGTTATTTACCAAAGAGCACTCCCCGCTCCCTGTTTCACTCGCTATGAATAAAAAGAAACTTAGTATTTCAGTCATTTGTTTTATTGGGCTTTTTGTCGTTGCCAATTCATTTTTGGATCCTGATTTTTCTTGGCATATGAGACACGGACTCGATATCCTTTCGGGGCATTTTTATTTCACAGACCCGTATAGCTACACCATGCCTTCATACCCGTATGTTGACCACTCATGGGGAATGAGTGTTGTATTTGCAGCGCTTCACACCAAACTGGGCCTTGGATATGCGGGGGTAGCAGCACTCTGCGCACTGCTCTCAACAATTGCTATTTATTTGGTCAGCCAAAATGCGCTCTGGATTATGCCTCTTATTGCCGCGAGTTATCTTGATAATTTTCAGGCTCGAGCCCAAGTTGTAAGTTTCCTGTTTCTCGCGCTTCTTATAATTCTCGTCAAAAAATACCGTGACGACTATCGAAAACTATTTATTTTTGTATCCACACTCATGTGTCTGTGGGCAAACCTGCATGGTGGATTCTTACTCGGAATAATTTATATGTGGGGATATTTTGTTGTGGATGTTTTGATATTTTCAAACAACACTGCCGTCAAACACAAGCTTCAACTCATTCTTTTAGTTGTTATGGTCACACTTTCAACACTTATCACTCCGTATTTTCTAGGCACATGGAAGGAAGCACTCAGTACCATTATTAATCCGTTAAATAAATATGTTTTTGAGTGGCAGCCCTCGACGAGGCTTACGAGCTTTAGTTTGCTTCCAATCATTGCCTTGTTCTTTAGTACCCTTTGGCCGACAAAGAAAGTTCGCTGGCTTGAGATTTTTACTATTCTTCTTTTTTTGAATGGCCTGATTTCAACACGGGTGCTTCCTCTTTTTGCACTCAGTGCCGGGTTTGTAATTGTAAATGGGTTTAACGCATTTTTGGGAAACAAAAAAATAGATCAAAACAGGATGTCGAGAGTATTAGTTATCTCAACGCTCTGTGCAATTGTTCTATTCCTAGGTGAAAGTGTAATAAACACACGAAACCGTGTTGTGGTGGGGCAATTTGCCTACCCAACAAAAGCTGTTACCTATATTCGAAATAATCCTCATGAAGGAAATATTTTTTCTCTTATTCACTGGAACACCTACCTGCTTTGGAAAGTACCGAACACTAAAGTTTTCATGGACGGGCGGATGATCCCGTGGAGGCAAAACACTGTACCAGGGGAACTTACGAATGCCTTTGAAACATATATTTTGTTGAGCTTGCAAAAAGAGCCTCTCGAGCCAACACTCGAGCGCTTTTGTGTAACAAGAGTGTTGTGGACAAGCCCCACTTCACCTTCATTGTGGCTCAAAACGATTGCGCCAATAAACCTTGCCGAACAACTTGATAAAACACAATGGAAGCCCGTATATGAAGACGAAGTTGCAACCTTGTATGAGCGCCCACTACCAAAGACATGTAAAAGTAGTTAATATATATCTATGTTCTTATTAATTTTCGCACAAGGTATTGTTGAACAAGCTGGAGATACTCCCAATACTCTACAAGACTTAGAGAAGGTTTTTACAAATATACTACGAGGAGCAATTCCTCTTGCCGGAATTGTTGGATTTGTCATACTCCTTCTCGCAGGCGTAAACCTCATTATGGCCGGAAGCGACCCTAAGAAGGCAGAAGCTGCCCGCAATATGGCAACGTATGCAATTCTCGGACTTGTTGCTCTTGCCCTTTCCTTCCTTTTCTTGGTTATTGTCGCTCGATTTATTGGAATAAATTCTATTTTAAACTTTCAAATTTACCAAAAGTAAAGATTTTTTTGCCCTTGCGACCATTCGTCTTTGTAATGTATGTTAGAATAGAAGATTTTTAAAAACCATGAAAAAGAAACTGTTATTTGTAACATCACTATTCCTTGTATTATTTTCGGCTCTATTACCGCAATCTGTCGTTCAGGCACAAGCGCCAGCACCGAATGCAAACCAATGGTGGAATCAGGATTTGAATTCGTTTCGTGACAAAGTTTTTCCAGCAGGCAACGCCACCGACAATGAAATATTTGGTGAACGCTATACCTACGCTCAGGTGAATTGGATAGTAAACTCACTGGCTCTTCTCCAGGCAGGCTCAATGGCACAATGTTTTGCCCCAGGGAAGAACACCTCACAATGTGTAGACGAAATTCAAAAACAAGGTGCTCTCAGTAGCCCTATTTTGTTTTTGGCAGGCGCCGCTGATTCATTCCTCTCCAATAGACCAGCTTCTGGAATTAACTATGTAGCACAAAAAGTAGAACAATATTCACCGGTACACAACGCCT
>JAKAKU010000004.1 GCA_021824385.1 bacterium
TCACCTCCTTCAAGTTTTGCTATAAATACTGCAAAGTTTCTGCGTATAGCGCTCATTGTTTTTATGTTTTCAGACCAGTCTTGCTCAAACGCCCATTCCAAATATTGCTTTATTCCGCGTTTAACCTTTTCGTCATCGGTTGATTTACCACGATCTTGAAGTGTTTTCTTGACAGATCTGACAAGATTCCATGCTTCCCCGCGTTTGTTTCTATCGATCGGGTCAAAGCCTTTTTCCTCATTGAAGATTTGTATGCAGTAATTCACAAGGTTGTTCCCATATGCCTCTTTTTGATTTCCCTTCATAAGCCCTTTTCCGACAAGTAGGGTGGGTGATTTTTCACCAACTACTTTAGTAGTTATATTCTCATTTACATTCTCATTCTCATTAACAGCTAGATTTGCTACCTTTTGCTTGATTTTGCTAGGCGTTGCTACTCTCTGTCTAGCAATTCTAGCATTTGCTTGTTTTGCTAGACCACCTATTTTTCCAGCTTCAGATCGTGCCTTTTTTGTTTGTTCGAATCTTTCCTGATTCCTATCTAAATGGGGCTTTATGAAGTTGAAAGCAATAAGCGCCATGTGTGTTACTTTGGATTTATCCCCTTCAATGTAAGGATCCTCACCTTTTACATATCTGAATACCATTCTGAAGACTTGTGCGCAATCTAAATCGGGCAATGCGGAGACTGCTTCGTACATATCGGTGTATAAAATAAAACTATTTTTTTTATCCATATCTAAAATAAAAAAGAGCCCTTTGACGGTGAGGCTACTTGGGGTAACCTCACTCTCAAAAAGCTCTTAAAACAAAAAGGAAAGCCAGTATCCCCAAGCTCAGACTTTTTGCCTATGTATTCATAATAAGGACATCATGTTTCCCTGTCAATACATAAAAAGGAGGGGTATTAAATTCCCCTCCTTGAATTGTTACCGCTCTGAAATGTGTCTGTGCTTGGGGCGAGAGACGTTAAATCTAATCCCCGCATCAAACACTTTTTTGTTGCCTTCTGCAATTGAACTCCCAACTTGAACTAGCATTGCGCACTCGCCGTAGTAGTTGTGCGTTTCGCAAATAAATCTCCCACACTCTCGACAACACTTGTTTGCCTTGCGGCCGCAGTAAAAACAGTTAATTTCCTCTTCTCCTTAAAACTAATTAATACCCCAAAGGCAGAAGGCTTATGCATTCTGGAAAGTATGCACAAACAATTCTGCCTAACGCAAATTGCAGGACAAACTCCTGCCTTCAAGATATTAATTACCCCCTGCTTTTTGTGCGACTGTAACTATACCTACTGCCGCAAGACCATAAAGTAACCCTGCAACTGGGTCAATACCAGCAACATGTAGGACACCAACGAGAGCGCCGATTATACCGGCTGAAAGGATTGTGACAACTGCTTCCCAATTTTTTTCACGAATGGCTTTCGTAAGCTGAGTTACGGCAACAATTAAAGTAGTAATGAGAATTTCTGCTGACATAACTTTCACCTCCATTCGAAAATAAACTTATAAATAAATACTCCAAAAAACAATCCCCATGGCAGTTTAATTAACAGCCATTCAAATAAATCTGGTTTCTTATTAGCCATCATTCCGACCGAGTGAGCACAAAAAAAGACAACTCAAATAATTACGGTCGGGTAATTATTCCTCAGCCCACAAAGCCAATTTATAAAAGAATGCTGCAACAGGATTTTTAAATATAGGAGTGGGGTTAAGTACCGGAGGCTTGCTTGCAAGCTCTGTATATTTATCTACTGCTGTTTGGAGTTGTGCTTTTAAAGAGGTTACTGCCTGATCTCGAACATCAATTGTTCCGTTTGCCGCGTTAAGTTGGTTAGTAAGAGTAAAAATCTTACTGTCTCGGTCAAGCACAGCAGCCTCAACACCTTCAATTGTTTTATCACTGCCAATTACCGCAGCAACATAACTCTCGTAGTTGCCTTCAGGGCCTTGCTTACGTTCGCCTCTGTATTTATCGAGAGCTGCTATACCTTTCTCTTTAAAAGGATCCATTGGATTTATACTACCACCTTTTGCGAGACGAATCACTTCATCAACGTCGATATTTCCCGGACATGTTTTCTTGTCATAGAGCTCGCGATGACCACAGATATGATCTTTATCAATCGGAATACTGTAGCGTGCGCAGATTTCAGAAACGAGTTTTGCAAGAGCCGGAAGTTGTTTTGATCGGTCCGCTCCTGCGGGATCACCATTATCTGCGTTTTCAATCCCAATTGTGTTCCAGTTCGGGTTAAAACCTTTGTAGACTTTAGTCTTTGGATTGCTTATTATTCCAGCGTGATTTGCGCCGAGATCCTCCTTTACCATCTGAGTTATCTCGCCATCAAGAGATGTCACGTAATGAGCTGAAACTTCTCTGTCGTTTTTCTTGAAGTAACTGATAGTCCCATCATAAGTTCCAACCGTAGTGTGAATTACAATACTGTCGATAGGTTTTTTGTTACGTGACTGCCAATATGGTGATTGTACAAATTGCATATTATTTAAGTAAACCGGTAAGTTTGGCAATAAGTCCCAAAATGAACGTAACCAACGAGCCTAGTGTCACTGCAACTCCCACGATTGTTTTCCATTTTAACTGAAAATCATTGACCCACTTTTCAATAATTAAAAACCTTTTCCATGCAACTTCAGTACCACCTATAGCGAGGATTTCATTCTCGATCTTTTTAACGCGCATTTCATGGTCATCAACACGAGTTTTTACGCCATCTTTTAAATCTTTCATGTCAACAACATATCTATCGAGAAACCCTGCAAAGCTGGTTTTTAGTTCGATAAGTGTATCATGATCAACTTGACTAAGGGATCCTGAAGAAGTACTTCTTTCCGGTTGGTTATCCATAATTTAATATAACATTTTAAAATAGTTGAGCACCACTTGCGACTGGAAAATAAGTGACTATGATTATTCCATTGCCACCGGTTCCACCCGCTCCACCTGTCGTAAGAG
>JAKAKU010000021.1 GCA_021824385.1 bacterium
CCGTTATTGTAAAACCCGTCCATTTGGGTTCGAGTATTGGTGTTGTTGTTTGTGAGTCTGAAGTAGCTCTCACCAAGGCACTTTTGTCTTCAGCTCATATTGACGAAGAAGTCGTGGTTGAAAAATTGATGAAAAACTTTGTTGAATACAACGTTGCGGTGCGAAGCATAAAAGGAATCCCAGAAGTAAGTGAAATTGAAAAGCCAATCAAGAAAGATGAAATTTTGTCGTTTGCCGATAAATATGAACGTGGTGGGGGTAAAAAGAGTGGTGGAATGGCCTCACTCGTTCGTGAATTGCCTGCCAAAATTTCTTCTGCATTAAAAAAACAAATTCAAGAGTATGCTCTGAATACTTATACTGCTTTGCGTGCAACAGGCATGCTTCGGTGTGACTTTATGTATGCAAACAAAAAGCTGTATTTGGTAGAAGTAAACCCGATACCAGGTTCGATGTCATTTTATTTATGGGAAGCAAGTGGAATAAGTTTCTCAGATCAAATAACAAGCTCTCTAGAAGAAGCACTCTTTGTTTCTGAAAAGTCACGATCCATGAGGCTCACCTATGACACTGATATTGTGAAATCCTTTGTTAAGGCTAAGTGAATTGTTAACACTTAGGAATTGTAGTAAAGATCGGTAAGTTCAGGTTGCACGAGTACCGCAAATTTTTTACTTGAAAAACTGTCTTCAATTTTCTTCCACGCTTCCGCCAGGTTTTCTGCAACAATAAACCCTTTTTGAAAAACCTCCTCTTTATATATCGAATTTAAAACTATCACCTGGTCCACATTTTTCTTGAGAAATAGTCCATATTTTGTATTAGCCTCGCGATTTTCTTTTCCAAGTTCGGGGATTCCGGCTGTAATAACAATGGTTTTCTTCTTTTTTTGTACTCCCAACGACTGTAGCTCCTTTACTGCAGCGAGGGCTGTTGTGTAGCTAATATTATATGAGTCATCGATTGCATCATATCCATGTAAAGTAACAAGTTTTTGTCGTCGGTCTGGATGAGTGAGATGTAAAAACGTATCTTTGATAATTTCAACGGGAATTGAAAACTCATTTGAAATGGTAAATGCCATGAGGAGATCTTTTTGCCCAGTTTTACTAACAATGTTTGTTTTGTAACGAAGTTTTGATTCGCTTGCTACGTGAATATTTTTAGGATAATTAACGTTTAGTTTCTGCAAATTTTTAATTTCATTTTCAAAAGTGAAAAATTTTGCATGAGGAGACGCACAGGTAAAAACCTCAAGTATTGCTTCTGCCATTTTCTTTTTGGAGCCAAAACGTTCAACATGTTGGTCTCCAATAGAGGTAATAACAGAGATTGTAGGAGGAGTGATCATACAACTTCTTTTAATTTCCCCCAAAAAATAGGTGTCCATTTCTACCAACAACACTTCGGTGTTTGTCTCCAAGTTTTTTAGAATCCATGCAGCAATACCTGTTGGAGTGTTAATGTTTCCTGGAACCATTTGTACTTTGTAGTTATATTTCAAAAGCTCATACAGAAAATTTTTGGTTGTTGTCTTTCCGTATGACCCTGCAATTGCAATGACCTGCATTGGATTGTGTTTCATAACAAAAGACCGAGCTTTCAGTTGTAATCGATATTTCATGAATTCATAAAATGAAGTGAGCAACATGTTTGACATAAGTACAAATAACGGAATAAGTAGAGGAATTAGTAAAATGAAAAGAGAAAATCTTATTAAGTACAGCGTTACTCCAGTTAAAATAATAAGCCCAACTGACAGCATGCTCGTCGTCTGAATTCGTGAAGTAAATTTTAAACTGTCTCTTTTTTGAATATTTCTTCTCAACCAGAAGCGGACCATTGTTTTAGAGAATCGAGCGTTATCATATTCCTCGAGCTGAAGAATATATAAAAAATCCAAAAGTGGAAAAATAATGTTAAAGAGATTCAATAAATTTTTTGACATAACCAAAGAAAATGTAAGGATGTGTAAGAAAGCTTGTATGTGTAGCTCCCTTTATAATAATGAGTTTTGAGTGAGGAATGAGTGTATGTGTTTCTTGTGCAATCCTGAGAGGTACATCAGTATCATATTCTCCCCAAATGAGCAGAGTTGGAACAGCAATTTTTGGGAGCGACTTCGTTTGATCAAACAAGACAACTTTTCGAAAAATAGCCCCGAGTCCACGACTTTCAGCGTCTTTTAATTCTTTTGAAAAGATAAAAGACTTTGCCTTTGTTGGAATAATGTCTTTTAAAGTACTAAAAAGTTTTCTTTTCATAGTAACTTTTAACGTTGGTCGATAAAGAACGGGGGCACCCGAAAGAACAAGACCTTCTAAATAGTCAGGGTTTTGCGAAGCAATATGTGCCGCTATTCGCCCACCAAAAGAATGGCCTATCAAAATAACGTCTTTCAGTTTGAGTCTTTTGATTTGAGCCTGTACCCAATCGGCATAATGGGGAATATCCCACTTGTTGTCCACAAGTTTTTGATTTCCAAACCCTGGTAGATCAAATGCGTAAACGGTTTTAACCTGAGGGAGCGATTCAAGCTGCTTCTTGAGCTCATTAAAACTATCTTTTTCGTGGCCCCATCCATGAAGCGCAACAATGTTCATTACTGATATTATACGCACATTTGCCTCGAAGTGTTAGAATTAAAGCTTACAATGACAAGAGCAGTTTCGCTTCAAACACTTATCGAAAATATTGAAGATTTAGATATAGTTGGAGATACAAATGTTTTTGTAAACAGTGTTACAGCCAATTCACGAAAAATTACTCAAGGCTCAGCATTTATTGCAGTCAAGGGATTTACGGTTGATGCACATGAATTTATTGGTAGTGCCATTAGTGCTGGAGCAAGCGTTATATTTGGGGAGCGCCCTTTTGCTGATCTTCCAATCAAGATTCCCTCAAACGTTACCTATGTACAGCTGCAGAATGCACGTAAAAGCATTGGTATTATTTGCGCGAATTTTTACGACAGACCTTCCCAAAACATGACCGTTATTGGAGTTACGGGAACAGATGGTAAAACGACAACGTGTCACATTCTATATACCATTCTTCAGGCACATTCAATTGCTTGTGGAATGATTTCTACCCTTGGCGCGTATATCGGCGACGAAAAAATGGATACTGGACTCCATGTAACGAGTCCCGACCCAGAAGATGTTCAGCACGCTTTGTTTCTGATGAGTCAGAAAGGGGTAACTCATGTGGTGCTTGAAGTGACCTCACATGGCCTGGATCAAGATCGGTTTTCGGGTGTTACGTTTACGATATCTGTGTTAACCAATATTACCCACGAGCATCTTGACTATCATAAAACGTTCGAAAATTATCGCAATGCAAAATTAAAATTGTTTTTATTATCAAAAACGGCAGTCTTAAATGCTGATGATCCTTCTTTTGAATATATAAAAAATTCCTTACCGACACAAAAAGTAGTGTCATACGGTATTAAAAATTCTGCCGATTGGAAGGCCGTGAGTATCGAAACTAAAAAGAAGATTTCTTTTGTTGTTCATTCAGAAGATGTTCATGAAACTATTCTCACCCGTCTGATCGGCGAATTTAATGTATACAATTGTCTTGCGGGAGTTGCGGTATCAGTTGAACTCGGCTTGCCACTTCAGATCACGCGAAGCGCAATTCAGTCGTTTCTTCCTCCAAAAGGAAGACTGGAAGCGATAAAGAATTCTAAGGGCTTAAAAATTTTTGTAGATTTTGCACACACTCCAAACGGACTTGAAAAATTACTCAAAACCTTAAATGCGGAGTTACAGGTGGAACAAAAACTCATTGCTGTTTTTGGATCGGCTGGGGAGCGAGACAAAACCAAGCGATTTCTTATGGGAGCGGTCGCTGGTAAAATTGCGTCACTTTCAGTAGTGACAGCAGAAGATCCACGAACTGAAACAGTCACTGACATAAGTGGCGAAATTATAAAAGGGATTGAATCTGTTGATGGAAAATATATTCAAATTGACGATCGAGGAAAAGCCATAGCGGAAGCAATCAATACCTTTGCCAAAAGTGGCGACATTGTTGTTATTTGTGGCAAGGGACATGAAACCTCAATGGCGTTTGGGAAAAAGGAATTTGCCTGGTCTGATCAGAAGGCTGTTCTATACGCATTACAAAACAAGGTGTTATCATTGGAAGAATTACACCAAGCATGAATATTCACATTACAGGAGGGCAACAACTTTCAGGAGAAATTACTCCATCGGGAAGCAAAAACTCTGCGGTTTGTTTAATTCCCGCTTCTCTCCTATTTGATCGCCCCATTACCCTCGAGAATGTCCCTGAAATTACTGACGTAGGTCGCCTTATAAAAATTCTTCAAAAATTGGGAAGTAAAATTGACTGGAATTTGGAAACAAAACGAATGACAATCGACAACTCTGAGGTTCGGTTTGAAGATCTCGATCACACTGACTTGGGAAATATGAAAGGAACGTCACTTTTGTGGGGGCCAATGCTTGCCCGATTCAAAAAAGTTGAATTTAAAGATTTGCCGGGTGGCTGTACGCTTGGCGTTCGTCCCCTAGACGCGCATTTTGATGCCTTTTCAAAGATGGGAGTGACGGTGCATGAAAACACCAGTAATGCCTCGATGAGTGCAGAACGTGTTCAATCTACCACACTGTGGCTCACTGAAATGAGTCCAACTGCAACTGAAAACGTAATTATGCTTGCGACTTGTGTCAAAGGCACAACCAAAATTATCGGTGCTGCGTCGGAGCCTCAGGTACAAGATTTATGTGAATTTTTAACTAAAGCTGGAGTTACTATTCGAGGCGCTGGAACCAGCGTTTTGGAAATAGATGGAGTAGAGAGCCTAAATCCGATAACTCATCGAATTTGGCCAGACCATTATGAAATTGCTACATTTCTCGCGCTCTCTGCCGTTACTGGAAAAAATATTGTTGTGAGAGACCCGCTTCCGGATCTTTTTGGATTTATTGATCATGTCTTTTCGCTGTTTGGTTTGAATGTATTGTATGAAAATAATACTGCAAGAATTGACCCCAGTAGCTCGTTTGTGGTGAGAACGTCAGGGGAGCGTAAATATCTTACGGTACGTGCTCAGCCATGGCCTGGCCTTCCGGTTGATTTGCTTCCGATTTTTATCCCCCTTGCACTTGCACTTCCACAAGGACAAATACTTTTTCATAATTGGATGTATGAGTCGGGGCTTTTTTGGACCAGTGAACTTTCTAAACTTGGTGCAAACATAATTATGGCTGATCCACACCGGGTAATTGTTACCGCAGGCTCTCAGCTTTCTGGGGCAAAACTTGAAGCGCCTTATATTATTCGGGCGGTAGTTGCAATGCTTATGGCTGCCCTCATTGCAAAAGGTGATACCACTATTTTAAACGGAGATGCTCTTTTTAGAGGACACCCCCATTTTGACGAGAACCTCACAAGACTTGGTGCAAAAGTTACGATTGAAAAGTAATGCAAAAAAAGATTCATTTCATGGGAATAGGAGGAAGTGGAATGTCGGGTGTTGCACTTCTTGCAAAAGCCCAGGGTTTTGAAGTTAGTGGTTGTGATCTTGAAAGTGATACCCCGTATTTAGAAAAAATAAAAAAGGCCGGGGTAACTGTTTTTCAAGGACATGATCAAAAACATTTAGAAGATATTGATATCCTTGCGGTAACTCCGGCAGCATATTTTCAAAGTGAACCTCATCCAGAAGTAGTTTTGGGTAAGCAAAAAAATATCATGACGTGGCAGTCGTTTTTGGGAAATTATTTGCACAAAGACAAACGCGTGATATGTGTTGCCGGAACACACGGTAAGTCTACAACAACTTCAATGCTCGCGCTCTTGTTTGAAGAAGCTAAAAAAGACCCGTGGGTGATGGTAGGGGCAACGGTGCCATCTTGGCAATCAAATGCCCGTGTAGGAAGCAGTGACATTTTTGTTACCGAATCTGATGAGTTTTTTGACAATTTCTTGAATTACAAGCCAAGCACCATAATTTTGAATAACATCGAGTATGATCACCCCGACTACTTTAGCTCATATAGTCGGCTTCTTGAAAGTTTTGCAAAACATGTCCAGCGTTTGGTTGGGGAGAAAACCTTGATTGTAAACCAAGATTCAGAAGGTGTCGTTGATTTATTTAATCTTTTGCCACCGAGTTTTATTAAAAAAATCAACGTAATTGGATACACACTCACCAGTAGTCCACGTCTTAATCTCACCCATTCTATAAGGGCTACCAAGGTAGTCTTAAATGAACATGAAACTTCTTTTTTTGTGAACGATACTCAGTTTACTCTAGGAGTTTCAGGGGAATATAACATTTCAAATGCCTTGGGAGTAATTATTGCAGCTCAAAATGAACGAATACCTGACACCGTTATACAGTCATCACTGCAAAAGTTTAAAGGAATTGGACGGCGCATGGAGGAGCTCGGGGAAAACTCTTTAGGAGCCGTTGTGTATGATGACTACGCCCATCACCCCACAGCGATCTCAGAAACGCTCAAAGCACTTCGACAAAAACATCCAGATAAAAAAATTCTTGCAATTATTGAACCGCACACGTTTTCTCGAACAAAGGCGTTACTTCATTTATATGAACATTCGTTTTCTGATGCAGATAGTGTGATTGTAACTGCTATTTTCAAAAGTCGAGATACCAGTGAGTTCGGAATTTCGGGAACATCTATCGTTGGCATCTCGAAACATCCTTCGGTTCAATATATGCCCGAATTCGAACGAATTGTTGATTATTGTAAAGAAACACTCACAAAAGGTGACGTTGTTGTGGTAATGGGGGCCGGAAATAGCTATAAACTGGCTCGACTTATTCAATCGATATGAAGGTACATACCAATTATTCACTTCTACAGCACAATACTTTTAAACTGCATGTAACTGCCAAATATTTTGTAGAAATTGACTCTGAAAACGATGTAAAAGAATTTGTATCAGATAAAACATATAATGGTTTGCCTGTTTTAATTCTCGGAGACGGCGCAAATATGCTTTTTACGAAAGACTTTGAAGGAGTTGTTTTATACATAAACATACGAGGCATTCAGATCGTTTCAGAAGACGCAGAAAACGTTATTCTTGATGTGGGCGCTGGAGAAAATTGGAATGATCTTGTGAAGTACACGGTTTCTCACAATTGGGGAGGGATTGAAAACTTATGTTTAATTCCAGGCAAAGTTGGTGCTGCTCCGGTTCAAAATATCGCAGCCTACGGACAAAATTTTTCAGAGTGTTTTGTCTCGCTCGTGGCGTATGAGCTTTCAACTGGCACCAAGAAAGTATTTATAAATGAGGAATGCGAGTTTGCATATAGAACCAGTATTTTTAAATCAAAACTTGCAAACAAATGGCTTATTAGCTCGGTTCGTATCAGGCTTCAAAAAAACGCCATAGTAAACACTTCGTATTTTGAAACAGGAAAATCGTATACTCAAAAAGGCTCATTAGAACAAGAATTAAGCACCTTTGCAAAACCTCCATATTCAATTGCTGACGTATCCAAAGCCGTTTCCATAATTCGCACCAAAAAACTTCCAGATATCAACAAATTTGGAACGGCGGGAAGTTTTTTCAAAAATCCAATTGTTTCTATTGAGGTGTATAAGAAGCTAAAATCTGAGGACCCGGATTTGCAATGCTACCCAACTGATCAGCTTTCATATCCCAAGGTTGACGACGAATACTTGAAAACTCAAAAATTTGTAAAAATTCCTGCCGCACGGCTCCTCGACAATCTCGGTTGGAAGGGGAAGCATATTGGAAACGTGGGCTGTTATGAAAATCAGGCACTTGCGCTCGTTAATTATGGAAATGCAACTCCTGATGAGCTAGTACGCCTCTATAAACAAATACAAAAATCTGTAAAGGAAAAATATAACATTGATTTAGAAACCGAAGTGCATATTATCTAAAGTTTTGAGACAAGTTTTACAAATTGCTCACCGCGGTCATATTCATTTTTAAAAAGTCCAAAGGAGGCAAACGCGGGACTAAATAACAGCACATCATTTTTTGACGCAAAACTGATTGCCTTTTCTAGAGCTTCAGAAAGCGTTTCTGCAAAATAAGTAGGTACTTCGAGCTTTTGCAATTCTTCTTTGATTTTGTCCGTTCCTGTTCCGGGAAGTAACACGACAGATTTCGTACGCTCGGGGATTTCGTTTAGTAGAGCCGACATATCAATTAATTTATCAGTGCCCCCCATAAGGAGTATTACATTTTTGTGGTTTGAAACTGCCTTGAGCCCTGCAATTGTGGCATCGGGCATTGTGGAAGTCGTATCATTGTAAATTTTAATGCCATCCACTTCTTTAATAAACTGAAGTCTTCCCTCTACCCCAGTAAAACTTTCAACAACTTCTTTTGTTATATCCGGTGAAACGGAAAGTTTTTGAACTGCCTCAATTGCGAGGGCTGCATTGTACTTATTATGAACACCAGGTATTTTAAGATTCCATGAGTCGGGAAAGTCTGTTTCGTCTTGCACCGTTACCGTACTTTCTATTTTGTCTCTAAAGACTTTCATAATTGCTTCTTCAGCTTGTTTACCAATAATCAAAAAGTCATTTTCGGTTTGGTTCTTAAAAATATTTGCTTTGTCATTCAAATATAATTCCATACTTCCTTTGTAGTAGTTCATGTGGTCGGGGAGAAAGGTGGTAAACACTGAAATATGAGGAGAAATACCATCTTCGCCAAAGCCCTGGAGTTGCCATGAATCAAGTTCTAACACAGCAATGTCTCCTGACTGCACGTCTTTAATAAAGGGAAGTGTGGCAACTCCTTTTATATTTCCCCCCAGAAAAATATGTTTTTTGTTTTCAAACGCTTTGATAAGAATTTGGTAAATTAGATGAGTAACTGTAGACTTGCCTCTGGTTCCCGTTACTCCAATGACTGTTACCCCGTTTTTCATAGCAAGCCGTGAAAACAAAGCAGAACTCATTTCAACAGGGATGTTATTTTTTTTAGCTTCAGCAATATGAATTGAATCGAGTGGCACACCTGCCGACTTTAATATCATGTCTCGATTTACAAAGTCTTCGAGTCGGTGTTCCCCTAAGACAAACTGGATGTTTTTGTATAGTGTTAGCTGCTGTACGCTCTCCGCTAAGTCTTCTGCCTTTTTTAGGTCAGTTACAATAAGATCGGCCCCGCATTCAGCCAAAAACTTAACATCTCCAATTCCTCGCCCAAGTACTCCAAGACCCATGACGGTAATTTTTTTATTTTCAAAATAGTTTCGATAGTTTTTCATAGTGAGCCAACTAATTGCAAATCAAGTGACTGGGCTGTTAACTGAGTGTTACTTTGAACAAAGTTCTCAAGTACCGTCATATAATTCTCTACATAATATCTCAGTCCTGGGGTAAGATTGAGCGCTCGAACTTGAGACAACGGAAAGAATTGTATGCCTTGGCCTTCATCCTGGTTGTGTACAAACTTTTTTTCTTCGTCTTCTGTCACTTTTGCATAGTATACATGCACGATGTTATGTGCGTTTTTGGTGTACCCCAATAATTGTAACTTTTTTGGAACATACGAAACTTCCTCACGGAGTTCTCGATGTATTGTTTCGTCGGGGGTTTCACCATCTTCCATTTGGCCGCCGGGAAGCGACCAGCAATTAGGTGAGTGAATGGTAGGAATGTTGTCTCTGAGAAAAAGAAGAATTTTTTTATTCGAAAAGATCAGAGCGCTGCATCCATCCTTTGCCATCTTAATTCGCATTATAGCAGAGGCTTCTCTATTTTTACTGTGAAAAGTGCTAAAATAAGGAATGGGAAATCCAAGTGTTCTTCCTCTTGCGCTCGGCCTTATCATTTTTTCATTCCTCATAACCTCAATTCTTATTGTTCCATTTATTGATTTTTTGTTTAGAAAAAAGTTTACCCGCCAGGTTGAGGGAGGGAAAAATAGTAAATCGCTCTTTGATAAGTTACATGATAAAAAGGCTGGGACCCCTGTTGGAGGGGGGATTCTCGTTATTGCGGTTGTTGCAATACTATTTGTACTTATTATTCCGTTTATTTCATATGCAGGAATTCATATCCAGTCATCATTTAAGTTAAGTCAGGAACAATTTGTTATTATTTTCACCTTCATATCATTTGGGCTCGTCGGTCTTTTGGATGATTACACCAAGATATTTGGTAAACCGCGCCCTGGGAACCTCGGCGCTGTTTTTGGTTTATCAAAAATGCAAAAATTTTCACTGCAATGCGCACTTGCCCTTTTTATCGGGTTTTATTTATATCACTTTGTCGGAATTCAAATTCTTCATATCCCGCTTTTTAATGTTACCGTTCATTTGGGTGCTCTTTACATTCCGTTTGCTGCATTTGTGATTATCTTTTTTACCAATGCTTTCAATTTTACCGATGGCCTCGATGGCCTTGCCTCAGGGCTTCTCATGATCTATTTGTTTGCCTACGTCATCATTGCAGCCGGAAATCTCGACACACCATTATTTATATTTACGGCTCTCTGGCTTGGATCCTTAATCTCATTTCTTTATTTCAACACATGGCCTGCACGTATATGGATGGGGGATGCAGGGGCCCTTTCTTTTGGCGCAATGATTGCAGTTATTGGCCTCATCACCGGAAACGTGGCAACTACTTTTGTGATTGGAGGAATTTTTGTCGTTGAAGCAGCTTCTTCTCTCATTCAAATACTGGGATACAAATTCTTAAAAAGGAAAATTTTTCCGCTTGCGCCAATTCACCATGCGTTTTTGGCAGGCGGCTGGGAAGAGCCGAAGATTGTTATTCGGGCTTGGGTTGTGGGAATTATGCTTGCAATTCTCGGGTTGTGGCTTGCTACAATCTAGACAATGCTGAAAACAAATTCGGTAGGGGACAAAGTGTTTTTCGGGCTTACTATTCTTCTCACCATATTGGGCCTCTTGAGTGTAGCCAATACTTCGGCGCCACTTGCCGTGAGTACCTTTCATGACCCACTCTTTTTTGTAAAACAACAGCTGGTGTGGGCGGCCCTGGGTTTTGTGGCACTCATTGTGGCATATGTTACTCCATATACCCTTTGGAAAACGTTTGCGCCTCATATATTTGTTGGAACATTGATTTTGCTCGTTATGGTTCTGATTCCAGGATTTGGTTCTCGATTGCTCGGTGCACGACGGTGGATAAGTATCGGACCGGTCGTTTTTCAGCCATCAGAATTTATTAAATTGGCACTGGCACTCTTTTTTGCTTGGATGGCCGATCGCAAAATGAAAATTAAATATTACGCGTGGACACTCGTCGCGGTATCAGGGCTTGTCATGCTGCAACCCGATCTGGGGACTACTATCACGATTGTTGTCGTGGGTTTTGTGCAAATGTTTATTTCAGGGTTTCCAGTTCTCACCCTTGGCATATTCGGAGGAGGTGGGGCAATAGCCGCGCTTATTTTGGTGTTAACTTCCTCGTATCGAAGAGACCGGCTTGTTTCTTTTTTCTCCCATGATTCCGACCCCACAGGCACAAGCTATCATGTACGCCAAATACTGTTGGCTCTTGGATCTGGTGGCCTTTTTGGGGTGGGGCTGGGGCAATCAAAACAAAAACAACTATTTTTGCCTGAAACTGCGACAGACTCCGTTTTTGCAGTGATTGCAGAAGAACTTGGCTTTGTGGGTGCCTTTTGTTTAATTCTGTTACTCACCTATTTTTGTTTGAGAGCATTTAAAATTGCCAAAAACGCACCCGACAGATTTTCACAAATTTTGGCAACGGGGATTGCAACGTGGCTCGCAGGACAAATGTTTTTGAACATTGCCTCAATGGTTTCACTTACTCCGCTTACTGGTATTCCTCTTCCATTTTTTAGCTATGGTGGAAGTTCACTTACCATGATTTTGTTATCTGTTGGTATACTATTACAGATTTCACGCTATGCTACACCCCAAACGGCAGATTACAGTGCTCATAACAGCGGGTCACGCCGCCACCACCGCGCTCGCCACAATTGAGGCAATGCGAGAGGACCCCGAAATACGCTGGAATATTTCGTGGATAGGCCCCAAAGTGGCACTTTCTGGAACAACCCTTAAACCCTTTGAACTGGAACTATTTCCAAAGCTTAACGTAAGTGTATATTCAATTACTGCAGGGAAGCTACAAAGTAAATTTACAAGACACACCATTCCCTCCCTCCTAAAAATTCCTCTTGGCTTTTGGCAGAGTATTATTAACTTGCGAAAAATTCGTCCTGATGTGGTGTTATCTTTTGGAGGATACGCAGCGGTACCTGTTGTAGCGGCGGCCTATGTAATGCGTATACCGATTGTACTCCATGAGCAAACGGTAGCGGCGGGTTTAGCAAATCGGGTTACCGGTCTTCTTGCTACAAAAATCGCGCTTGCCCGTGCAGAAAGTATTCAGTTTTTCCCAAAACAAAAATGTATCGTTGTGGGAAATCCGTTGACTCAAGAAGTTCTATCTGTCAAAAATGCCTCATCCCTCCCTCAGCGGCCAATAATTTATGTAACGGGTGGCTCTCGTGGTGCTCAACGAGTCAATAACCCCGTGTTTGAGTCACTCAATGCGCTACTTCCCAAGTACAAAATTATTCACCAAACGGGGCAACTCGATTATGCTCATGCACTTCTCCTCAAAAAACAGCTTCCAACTACTCTGCAAAAAAATTATGAAGTACATGCATTTATCAACCCGCTCGAGATAGGAAATGTGTATAAAGAAGCATCACTCGTTATTGGCCGCGCGGGTGCGAACACTGTCAGTGAGGTAATGACGTTGGCAATTCCAAGTATTTTTATTCCTATTCCGTGGACGCGGCTTGACGAGCAAACTAAAAATGCAAGAAGTGCGGAGCTCGTGGGGGTATCAACGCTCTTACCAGAATCAAAACTAAATTCCCAGAGTCTCGTGAGTTGCGTTCATGATGTTTTTACTCATTGGAAAAAAATGAAGTTATCAGGAGACGATTATCAAAAAATAAATAAAGATAGGAGTGCTTCTGAGTCCTTGCGCACAGTGGTTTCAAAAGTACTTTCATGAGGCGTGTTTTTCTTTTTTTTGGGGTTTTATTTACAATTCTTCTCGTTTCACTTTTCTTTTTTTTGAAAATTAAAACAATTAATTGTCAGGCTGATCATTCGTTGCCATGTCCGTCTTCCCTTCTCGAAAAGTTACAGTCATTTCAAGGCACGCGAATATTTCAAGCACAGAAAAAAATAAGAGCTATGCTTATGATGGAACCTGAAATTGCCTCATATTCTGTCAGAATTTCTCCACTGGGAGCAGCATCTGTCGAAATCACTCTTCGCGAAGGGAGCATTGCCTTTAAGCCAGAAACAACAAACGCCTATACGATTTACACCAAAGATGGAATACTCGTAAAAGAGGCACAAGAATCGAGCCTTCCCACAGTACTTTTGAAAGAACAAATCGACACAGCGTCGGTGCCTTTTGTTGCAACACTTTCATATGAGCTCACAACCATTCTTCCAGTCTCTCAAATGACAGTAGAAGGTGAAAGCTTAAAAGTATTGCTTCGGGACAACCGTGTTTTGCTGTATCCGCTCTCGGGAGACATAGATGTTCTCTTAGGAAGTACGCTTATTACGTTTTCACAGTTGAACCTCACCGAAGGAAAACTTATTATAGATAGACAGGCAGTGGTGATTCACGAAATAGACTTTCGCTTTAAGAATCCCGTTTTGCGATAGTGTGATACATTAAAACAATGGCTAAACAGAAAATAATTGCAGGAATAGATATTGGCTCGAGTAAAATTACAACCCTTATTGCACAAGTGAGTGTAGAGCCCATGACATACGAAACTTCGGTGTCAGTTGTCGGTGTTTCAAGTACTGTAAGTCGCGGTGTAAAAAAAGGGCAAATTGTAAATATCGAAGAAGCTGTTGAGTCGATTATTGCTTCAGTTGAAGGGGCGGAGCGTATGGCTGGGTACAACTTAGACTCTGCATACATTTCTGTCGGTGGAGCGCACGTGGCATCTCAAAATTCGACGGGTGTAGTTGCAGTTTCTGATCCCAATGGTGAAGTAAACGGAGCTGATGTTGCACGCGTCATTCAGGCGGCTCGCGCAATTTCAGTTCCTGCAGCACGGCAAGTAATTCATGTCTTACCTCGTGAATTCATGGTTGATGGAGAACGTGGAGTCCGTGACCCTGTTGGTATGAGTGGAGTGCGTCTTGAAGTTGATACTCATCTTGTAACTGTAAGCTCTGCCGCGCTTAAAAATGTTACGAAAGCAGTTAACGAAGTAGGAGTAAAAATTAACGATACCGTGTTCACTGGCCTGGCTTCTGCGTATGCAACACTTTCAGACACTGAGAAAGAGCTCGGGTGTGTACTTATCGATATTGGAGCCGGGACTACTTCAATTGCTGCTTATGTAGATGGTGCACTCGCATATTCAGGGGCACTTCCGGTGGGAGCACGAAATGTAACAAACGATTTGGCAATTGGACTGCGCGTTTCTCTTGATGCTGCTGAAAACATTAAATTAAAGCTATCTGACAAAAGCTTCATGACGAAGATACAGCAAGGAAGTAAAGACACTAAGCATGATCAAATTGAAATTTCTGAAACTGGCTCGACTGAAATTAAGAAAGTTGCCAAACGAACTCTTACCGAAGGAATAATTAAACCGCGAATGAATGAAATCTTCAGCATGGTTCGTTCTGAACTGGAGCGAGTGGGAATCGTTCATAAAATTCCGTCAGGCGCAATCCTGACAGGTGGAGGAGCACTTACCGTAGGCGCCGAAGACTCTGCTCGAAAAGTGTTGTCTGTACCGGTGCGAGTTGCTTCACCGAGTGGGATTTCAGGACTTATCGATGATATTGTAAATCCTCAGTTCGCTACAGCCGTTGGGCTTGTTTTATATGGTGTCCGGCAAAACCCAGAAAGTCAAAATGCACAGCCTTTTTCAACTGGCAAATTAAAAAACTTGCCAAGTGGTAAAATGTTTACTAGACTGTTAGAATCAATCAGAGATTTACTGCCGTAAGTCTTTCTGCTACACTGCCCGTAGTTATACGTATAAACTATGGCGCTTGTTAAACCCGACGCAAGTCGAATCGCAAAAATAAAAGTTATTGGAGTTGGTGGTGGTGGCGGAAACGCCGTTGCTTCCATGGTGGAGGGAAACACAATCGATGGTGTTGAATTTATTGTCGTCAACACTGATGCTCAAGTACTTCTTGATAATACTGCAACAACAAAACTTCAAATTGGAGAAAAGCTCACTCGCGGACTCGGTGTTGGAGGTAACCCAGAAATTGGTGCTCAAGCCGCAGAAGAATCACAAGAAAAACTAAAAGAGCTTTTGCAAGACTCCGATATGGTGTTTATCACGGCAGGTATGGGTGGTG
>JAKAKU010000071.1 GCA_021824385.1 bacterium
ATGTTTCAGTAAGTGTTGCGACATCGCTTCTCTTTTGGCCAATACACACAAAAATTCCGACGACATTTGAGTCTTTCTGATTTATAAGTGTTTCGAGAGCAAGTGTTGTTTTTCCTGTTCCTCGATCACCCAAAAAAAGCTGTCGTTGTCCTCGTCCGATCGGAATCATTGCGTCAACCGCGAGCACTCCGGTTGAAAGAGGAGTGTCAATCGGCTCTCGTTCAATAATTCCCAATGCTTCACGTTCATACGGAAGCGTTTTGGTGTAATGTATTTGAGGTTTTCCATCGAGCACTTCTCCCAAGGGGTTTATGACTCGACCAAGCAGTTCATTTGAAACTCCCAGTGAAAAAGGAGAAGAATCGAGCGTGAAGGTTCCATTTACTGATAAGTCCCTCCACGGGCCAAGAGCAAGTGCTGCGCTTCGAGTTTCCGAAACGCTTAAGACAAGGCCCTTTGTGCCGTTCGTAAACAAAATACTCGAGCCAACGGGAAGAGCGGCATCTCGAAGCCAAATCACACCGTCTTGAATCGAATCGATGAAACCTTTAGAGAGGTTTTTGTCATGTTTAACCATGTTTGTGGCTTGCCTTTGCTTTTCTTACTATTTCCTCAGCCCTGACTTTTGCTTTTGCTAAGATTTCAGCTCTGGCCGTGGTAAGTTCTTTGGTAAATTCTATTTCTTGCTTTTTTAAGCGAAGTTCCCAATTGTCATGTTCTTTTCGCATTGTTTCAGCAAGTTTATTTTGTTCCTCTGTTAGTTTTTCTTTGGTCTTTTCAAATGCCGACTCTTCCTCTTCCTTTTTTTTCATATATTTTACGAAGGGTTTATACAAAAGAAGATAGAGCACAATAACAAGCAAACCGAAGTTTACAATTTGTGCAAGGATGATTGCGGGCTCAATTCCAAGCTCGTTCATACAAATTTAATAATGAGGGCAACAACGAGCGCGTAGATAGCGACAGCTTCAGCGAACGCAATTGAAAGAATAAGAATAGTTCGAACTTCACTCGAGCTTTCTGGATTTCGACCGACTGCCTCCAGTGCTGCTTTTCCAATTAATCCAATGGCCACACCAGGGCCAAGTGTTCCAAGACCGATAGCGAGAGCAACTGCAATGTTTTGATCCATAAATGTAAAAAGCACCCCCTTCACTAGTTATTTAATCAATTTAGCTAGCCCTCGTCAATGAGAGGTCGTGGCAATTGAAATAAAAATTAAAGTCAGAAGGGCAAAGATAAACGCCTGAATAATTGATACTGCTACCTCTAATCCATAAAACGGCGCAGGGAGCGCGAGAGGGACTAAGTATGTCATAACTGCCAAGAGAACTTCTCCGGCAAAAACATTTCCCAGAAGTCTGAAACCAAAGGAGAAAATCTTCGCAAATTCAAGAACAATTTCAAGAGGGCCAATGGCAAAACTCATGGGATTTTTGATTGAAATAAATCGCGCCATCGACCCACCTGCACCAAGCCGCATCACACTCATGACTTGAATTGAAGTGAACGCCACAATTCCCAAAGCAAGTGTTGTTGATAAATCAGCTGATGGACTTCGAAACAAGTGAACTCCATTAAAACTAATTGATCCCACTCCTGGAATGAGCCCCACAAGGTTTGAGAGTGCAACAAAGATAAAAATAGTCATGATGAGTGGGAACACCATTGAGGCATGCTCTCCCATCGCATCTTTACAGAGTGACCAAAAAAAGGTCATCAGAATTTTAAGAACACGAGGAGTGCCAAACATTTTTGAATAGACCCCTATCAAAATAAGAACTGCCATCACAACCCATGTGGTAACGAGTGAATTCGTTACGGCAAAGCCATATATATTAAAAAGTGGTTCAGCAGCAATTGAGATATGAAGCGCAGCCATATAGATATGATACCAAATATTTCTTACTTCTTTTTGTGTTTCATTCTACGAAACAAGTTTATGGAATACAGAGCAGACATCAGTTGTAAAACAAAAATTATATAAAAAAGAGTAGAAAAACCCCAATGACTCACTATGTATCCTCCTACAAGAGCCGAGAAGCTCGCTAGAACGAGATTCCCTCCGTCGAGTAGTGACCACTCGAGCGATTCTTTGCCTTTATCTTCAAGAAGCGAGTAGCTTGCCTTCCAGGCAGGAAGTAATATTCCATATGCAATTGCATTTATGATTTGGACAACATACAGCTGTGGAATTGTTTTTACAAAAGTAAAGCCAAGTGCTCCAAACGCAAGTAAAAAATAGCCGAATACAACCAGGAATCTTTTATTTTTAAAGTAGTCCTCAATTTTCCCAAATATAATCATGATGACGCCTTGAATAAAAACATACACACTCCATGAACTGGAAATCACAAAAATATCGGTATCAAGATGTTGTACAAAAATGGCATACAAGGGGGAAAAAAGCGTATATGCAAAACCGTTTAACAAACTACAAAAGAGCAGTATTTTTATTTCACGCTTCATATGAATGTAAGTATACAGACATGAAGTTGTCATTGAAAATTAACGAAATTTAAGAAACAATGGATGTATGGCTGCCCCCCGTGACACTATTGCGTATTTTTCTCTTGAGTTTGGAATTGACTCAAATATTCCTACATACGCAGGGGGACTGGGAATTTTAGCTGGAGACACGCTTCTTCAAGCCGCAGACGACAACTTCCCCATTGCCGCGATAGGAATGATGTATAAGGGTAGGCGTTTTATTCAAAAAATTGATAGTCAGGGTATGCAATATGAAGAACCCACGCCATTCAGGCTTGATGGCTCTAGTTCATTTCGACGAGTTGAAACCGCCGGAAAACCGGCACGATTTACTATTGATGTTGGAGGAGAACAAGTGTGGGTGGAAGCATACAAACAGCGGCTTGGAGACACGGTTACTTTATATCTTCTTACCACTGATGTCGAGGGAAATTCAGATTATTGGCGAGAAATCTTTGATGA
>JAKAKU010000031.1 GCA_021824385.1 bacterium
TCTCTCCACACTTTTACACTAATTGTCGATCCTGGGTTTTTCTTGGCAATAATTGCTGAAAGGCCTCCTGCATTATCAACCACATGCTCCCCGTCTATATCAGTGATGATGTCATCAACTTTAATTCCAGCTTTCTCTGCAGGGGAACCTGTCACCACATCTTCGATATATGCGCCTTGCGGTACATTGTTTAAAAGGGCAGCTTGCTTTGTAATCATTTGATATTGCACCCCCAAATACGCTTTACTTGCAAAACTTCCGTTGGCATTAAATTGGGCCAAACCTTTTTGGAGAACATTTACGGGTAGTGCAAAACCTATGTTTTGAGCACCTTCTGCTACAGCTACGTTGATCCCAATCACTTGCCCGGCAGAATTCAAAAGCGGACCGCCTGAATTTCCAGGGTTAATAGCCGCATCAGTTTGAATCACATCATCAAGTTTTTCTGCAAAGCCTTGGTATGCGTCGCCTGCCGTAATACCACGACCAAGTCCTGATACCACTCCTGTTGTTACCGTGTGTCTAAATTGCCCCAATGCGGTGCCAATTGCAATTACCGATTGCCCCACCTTTAAGTTGTCAGAAATTCCGAGCTCAAGAGGAACAAGCCCTTTTGCATCAATTTTCAAAATTGCCAAATCATTTGCAGGATCTCTATTGATTGTCGTTACTTCGTATTCTTTCCCATCATTTGTAATAACTTTATATTTCGCAGATGTGTCTTGCACCACATGCTTGTTGGTAACAATAAGGCCGTCGGCATTTACTACAAAACCACTTCCAATATCTTCTGGAGTTCCTCCTTGAGTCTTTTGACTGAATCCTCCACCAAATGGGTCAAATTGCATCACACGCCTCGTGGGGGTCTGGATAGAAACAGTTACAACCGAGGGAGATGCTTTTTCGACAATAGAAATAACATTTGATTCTTCATTTACAATCTTTTGAGTAATGGGCGTAGAGCCTATTTGTCGAGGGATAAAACGGTCCAGAAGATGAATGCCCTTGGTGCGATCTACAATCAGTACGCCAAGAGTTGTTCCTCCTACTAAGACAATGAGGAGAAATAATACAAATATTTTCTTGAACGTTGAAACTTTCATATATTTTCGAGTCTAAGATTGAATTCTGAGATTTAGCTTAAAACAAATCACTGTTCGACGTATTTAACAGCAGCTTCAAGCTGTTCGTCAGCTGGGGTTTTCGGATCGTCTTCAACTTTCATGTCAGGATCTAATCCTTTTCCGTGCACCCAGGTGCCATTCGGCGTGAGCCACTTTCTAATGGTGATGTGAATTCCTGTGCCATCTGGGAATTGCTGAGGCTCTTGCACGGTGCCTTTTCCAAAACTCGTAGTACCCATCAGTTTATATTGCTTTTGGTCACGAAGCGCGCCTGAAAGAATTTCAGAGGCTGAAGCTGAACCTTTGTTGACGAGAACAATCATTTTTTCTCCAATAAGTCTTCCTCGCTCGGTTGTTTTAACCTGCTCTTTCACAACTCCTCCCGATTCTTCCTTAACCACCAAGGTTCCTGTTTCAAAGAAATCGGTCGCAATATCGGCTGCAGCTTGTAAATATCCGCCCGGATTGTTTCGGAGATCAAGGACAATTCCTTTTACATTTTGCTTTCCAATAAAGTCCAGTATTGCTTTGTCCCACTCTGATTTTGTTTCTGCACCAAACTTTGAAATTCGAATACGTGCTACATCTTTATTTGCCCCCTCATAGGTAAGCACCACACTCGGCACATCAATGCTCTGACGTTCAACATCGATTATCAGCGGTTTATCACTCCCCTCCCTCAAAATCCCCAGGGTTACTTTGGTTCCTTTGTCACCACGAATAATTTGCACGGCTTCAGGCAGACTCATTCCATCAGTTGGCTTATCGATATTTTTTGCAGCATCTTTAATTTCTAAAATCAGGTCCCCTGGCAAAATACCTGCTTTCTCGGCAGGAGATCCAGCGAGCGGTGAAATAACGGCAAGGGTTGTTCCTTTGTATCCAATTTCAATGCCAATGCCATCAAAACTCCCAGACAAATCTTGTTCAGTTACTTTTTGTTGCTGTTTGTCCAAAAAAATAGTATATGGATCACCCACTGCCGCGACCATTCCTTTGATAGCACCATTAACTAAGTTTTCTGGGACGAGTTTTGTGGGATCGTAATACTCTGAATGCAGTAAGTCCCACACTTGCCAAAAATGGTCGAAGCTTACCGATTCGTTAGCGGGAACTTCTCGTGAGATTTGAACTTTAGGGCCTGTGGCAGTAACACGATTTCCGTCTGATGCAAATTTATATCCAGCCACGGAGCCAATAACAAGAAGTGCCAGACTTGCGGAGATAAGACTAATTTTTTTCATCATGAGAACTCCTCATGATATTACATGTTGCCTTTAAATGGAAGAAGGGCGAGGTGTCGAGCTCTTTTTATTTCTCGACTGACTAATTTTTGTTCTTTTGCAGAAAGACCACTTCGTTTTCGACCAATAATTCGGGCACGATCGTTCACAAGCTTTGTGAGCTCGTCATAGTTTTTGTAACTTACTTCAAAGTCAAATGGTTGTACTCGTGGAAGTACAAACTTTGGACGTTGTTTTTTGTTTTGTTTCTTTGCCATATTTTTTAAATTAATTAGAACGGAATATCATCGTTTGACTCTTCTGTTTGCTTCGGTTCAGACTTCTTCGCTGTTGCCTTTGCTGGCTTCGCAGCTTCTGTTTGTTGTGATTCTCCAAAATCTTCAGGAACATCAATCTCAGGTACATCTTGTCCTCCGTATTCTCCACCTGCTCCTCCTTCTTTACGATCAAGAAGCATCATGTCAGTAATGATTACTTCAGTTGTATAGCGCTCAACGCCATCTTGTCCTGCCCACTTTCGTGTTTGCAAACGACCTTCAACAAAAGCACGATTTCCTTTTTTCAAAAGTTGGTTGCAAAGT
>JAKAKU010000023.1 GCA_021824385.1 bacterium
TCGTTCTGGATTTTTAATGGTTCTGGGTTTTGCTCTGGGGCAGATCTCCTTTGTAACCCTTGTCCCGAAATTATTTCCAGCTTCAAATATTTTTAGCTATACCGGTCTTTGGTTTTGGGGTTCTTTTTTGGGATTGGGAAGTGGATTTATTATTTCGCAGCGATTGTATAAGTTACCGTTGTATGAAGCGCTTGAAGCTGCCATTGTTGGCTTTTTATTTGCCAGCCCACTTATTACTCATGAGTGGATTTTTTCAACTATTATTTTGGTTATTTTTTATATATTCAAAAGTCGATATAAATCCTTTCGTTGGTATAAGTCTGGAAAAGTTGGCTTCGCGGGGCTTGCTACGATGGGGGTTTTTTTCCTGAGCCGAAGTTTTCTTGCTTTTATAGGGAGCAGCATGTTAGTCTTTACAGGTATTGGAAAAGTAGAGGTGGTACTTTGTGCAGCATTAGCATTTTTATCTTTTTTTGCAGTTTACACATTATCAGAATGACTAAAACAGACACATCAGTTCGATTTCCCAAGAAACTCCTTCAGCCAGTGGGTGATTTTCTATCACTTCAATTAAAGAAACTTGAGCGTACAAAAAAAACGGTTGAGAAAGAAGATCCATTTGAAAACTTAGATCGAGAAACTATCGCAGCAGCACCTGATGCAGAAGCCGAAGAACAGGTTACCCACTTACGATCTGTTGCTATGCAGGTTCAGCTAACTCGAAAAATTATCCAAACTCGAAGAGCCCTCGCACGAGTACGTATTGGCACCTATGGCATATGCGAAAACTGCCACAATATGATTGATACCGATCGCTTGATGGTTTATCCAGAGGCCACACTGTGTGTGAGCTGTGAGAGGAAACTTGAAAAGAAAAAGGCGAGAACATGACCGTGCTTCCTCAGATTCTTCACGATACCAACGACTATTTTGTGGTTTCAAAACCCGCTTTTTGGGTAGTAAACGATGCTGCGACTGCTCATGGCAACCAAACCGTTCAAAATTGGATAAGTAATAATTTTGATTTTCCGCTCGCGCATGACACGGCTCACCGGAATGGAATCGTGCATAGACTTGATAAAGAAACGAGTGGTGTACTTCTCATTGCAAAAACGTATCAGGCCTTTGAAGATCTTCAAAATCAATTTTTAGAAAGAACTACCTCAAAAGTGTACAAAGCATTGGTACATGGGAAACTGCTCGGTGGGGGAACGGTTACAATGCCGATTGCCAGAAGCACCAAAAACAGAACGAAGTTTGGTGTTTCGCTCATTGGACGTGAGGCTGAAACCAAATTTGAAGTAACACATGTGTATTCTAAGCAAAAAGGTGATGATTACAGTGAGTTACTTCTGTACCCCAAAACAGGCCGGACTCACCAGATCCGTGTTCACATGCACTATATTCATCATCCAATTGTTTCAGATCCTCTTTATTTAGGAAAAGGACTCCTCTTAAAAGATAATGAGTGGTGTAGTCGCATGTTTTTACACGCTTTTAAGCTTACATTTCATGATCCCTCGACACGAAAGGAAATAACCGTTGAAGCTCCACTTCCAGATGACCTTGCACAGGCTCTCCGTAGTATGAAATAGTAGAGCGTAGATCACATGAAAAAAATAATACTTATTACGCTTGCAATTGTTGCGCTTGGGTTTATTTCTTTTTTTTATTACTTTCTTCGACAAGGACAATTTTGGGACTCAACGAGCCGTATGAGAGTACTCCTTGGCTCTCCAAACGCTGAAGCGCAATATCTCCTGATCGACCCTAAACGGGGTGAAATTGCGGTATATGGGCTTGATAACTCTGAAGAAGTTGAAGCGGCTTATGGTCTTGGAAAGTGGAAAATTGGAAGTTTGTGGAAATTGGGGGTGCAGGAAAATAAAGGTGGGGGAGAAATGACTGCAAAAAGTTTAGTTCGAGGATATGGGCTTCCGGTTGAAGGCTACTTGCAATATGGAGGGCCTGTTGAGCCGTTTAGTTTGGCACGAAGTTTGATTTTTGCAAAAGAAACGAATATGTATTTACGCGATCGATTAACACTGGCGTGGTTTGTTCTTCATGCACGAGTATCCAATGAATCTGCCCTTACTCAAAGTACGATTATTTTGACAGCGGAAGAACTCTCAGCCGTTACCGATGGAATAGTAACCATTACAAACACGCAGAATTTAACTGATCGTCAATCTAAAGCAGTGAGTTTGTTGGTTTCAAATCTCGGAGGGAAGGTGTTAGACTTCTCAACGCTTCAGGATAATATTGATCAGTATTGCTCAGTGAGCGGCAAGAGTGTTTTTGCACAAAAACTTGCTCATGTTTTGAATTGTAATTTCACAAAAACCGATGATCCTACCACACATTTGGCTCTTGGTAACGAGTTTGCGAAGAACTTCTAACAAAGAAAAACTTACTGTTCGTGAATGACAATGGAGACTTCAGTTGGGCCCGCATATTTTATTGCAGCCCAAAAGCGAAGATGTTTATTTGCTCCGATTTTTGCCGCTACATCGTCAGGAAGACGGCCGACATGTACTCCATCTGTCGTTTCAACCGAAACGTGTCGTGAGTTTACATCGAGTTGTACAGGCTCACCAGAACACAAGCTCGTTAAAGTTTTGGGTTGGCCCAAGTTTACCAAGTGTACGAGTCGAGTCTTTCCAGGAGTTTCCAAAAATGCTTTGAGGTTTGTTTTGCGAACCTGAGGAGTACCATCGGTGGTGCGACCAACACTACAACGTTCTATACACTTTTGAGCAAGTTTGTTTTCAGGCTCAATGGTAAGCGCTTTTTGTGCAATTTTTTGTGAAGAGAGAGAATCTCCTTTTTCAAAGTAGGCATGGGCTAATCGAAGAAGTGCACCAATATCTGTCTCGTCTGTATTTACTATTTTTTCGTTCAATTCAACAGCTTTTGA
>JAKAKU010000033.1 GCA_021824385.1 bacterium
ATTTCACAATTTTTAGGAGGGTCAGGAAATCCTCAACTTGCGAGTATTGCCGTAACTCTGACTCAGCTTTTTAATCCTAAGTCTGCTGTATACAATATTGTGTACTTTCTCTTGGTTGTTGCCTTTACCTATTTTTACACCACTGTTGTATTTAACCCTGAAAAAATTGCAGAAAACCTCAAAAAGAGTGGTGGTTTTATTCCTGGTGTGAGACCAGGAGAACACACAGAGCAGTATTTAAACTTTGTCCTAAACAGAATTACCATGGCGGGAGCTGCCTTTTTAGGCGCAATCGCTATTCTTCCTTCACTTTTCCAAAATGCCATTGGAAGTACGACCTTGGCCGTAGGAGGCACCGGCCTTTTGATTGTTGTTTCGGTTGTTCTTGATCTTGTTCGTACCATTGAAAGCCAAATGGTAATGAACAAGTATGAAAAATACTTGAAGTAAACACTTTGAGGAGGTAAGAGGTGGGTATTACTAAAACGGCTTTCGATCGCATCAGACATTTGCCCTATTTGGCAACAAAATACATGGGGGTAACCAGCTTTGTCATATTCATGGTTTTTGTGATTTTCGTTTTTGTATATTCAGGTCCTGAATTACAAAAAAAGCTCATCGATCTTGCTCCGACGGTGTTTAGCGTATTTTTTGTAGCTGTGTGTATGTGTGCAGTTTCACTTTACCTCAGTAGAAAAGGGTGGGGTGAAATCAATAAATAAGACTTTCAAGAAGGGTGACTCGTGTCACCCTTTTATTTTGCTTTCTTCTTATGTTTTCTACTTATCCCGACAAATCAGAAAATACTGTATTCTGAAGCTATGAACGTAGTACTCTTAGGCCCCCAAGGATCGGGAAAAGGAACACAAGGTGAGCTTCTCGCTGAAAAAACAGGGATGTACTATTTTGACGCAGGGGCGTACTTGCGGGAAATTTCGAAAACACGGCCCGATATTGACGAGATAGTGAACAAACGAGGAGCCCTTTTGCCTGATGATATGGTGTACAAACTGGTTCGTGACCACTTTATAGAAAAAAATCAGTTTGATAACATTATTTTCGATGGATATCCTCGCTCTCTACCGCAGTGGAATCTTATTTCTGAGTTTTTAAAGTCGCACGGTACAACGGTCGAGAAAGTGTTTTTACTAACCATTAATGAAGAGGAAACGGTGCGTCGCCTGTCTGCACTGCGTATTGACCCCAATACTGACATTATTTACAACCTTATAACGAATCCTCCACCACCCACGGTTGACCAGTCAACCCTCATCCATCGCGAAGATGACCAGCCAGAAGCGATTAAGGTGCGTCTTAGTGCCTATCATACGAGCACCCAGCCCCTTGTAAACGAACTCAGATCCCAGGGCAAACTCATCGAAATTGATGGAACACAGTCCATTACTGACATTCACCAGCATATTTTGGAAAAGATGTCTCAGAACTCATAGTTTACTCTCCCTTTTTGCCTCATTTTGGCGTATACTACCCACATGGATATTCATCTCAAAAGTGAAAAACAAATTGAAATCATGCGTGAAGGAGGAGCAAAGCTCGCTCGAGTGCGAGATGCACTCTATGAATTGGTAAACCCAGGGGTTTCTGCCTGGGATATCGAGCTTGCAGCCGTGCGACTCATCGCACAAGAAGGAGCTGAGGCTTCATTCAAAAAAGTTCCTGGCTATAAGTGGGCAACGTGTATTAATGTAAATACTGGCGTTGTACATGGAATTCCAAAAAAAAGAGACCGTTTTTGAAGAAGATGATGTCGTGAGCGTAGATGTTGGCGTGTTTTATAAAGGGTTTCACACCGATACTGCGGTTACCAAATATCTTGGCGTCAAGGAAAGTAAAGTTCACTTTTTGTCGGTAGGTCGACAAGCAGTGAAAAATGCGATTGCGGCAGCGGTTGTCGGAAATACCATTAAAGATGTTGCTCATGCCTATGAGTCAACATTGAAAGCGGCGGGTTTAAACCCCATAAAAAGCTTAACGGGGCATGGAGTTGGGCGTGAATTACACGAAGACCCCTATATTCCTTGTTTTGTTGGCAATTCACCCGAAGAACGTGTTAAAATACAGGTTGGAATGACCTTGGCCTTGGAAGTAATGTATACGGAAGGCTCTGGAGAGCTTACGCTCGATAAAGACGGGTGGACATTACGCACAAAGGATGCTACAATTGCGTCGCTTTTTGAAGAGACTGTTGCGGTGACTCCTAAGGGCACTCAAATTCTCACAAAATGACAAAAAGCGCTGGAAATACTGTATTTATAGGCGAGATTCTCGAAATCTTGCCAAACACGATGTTTAAGGTTCGCCTCTCAAACGGACGTGAAGTTCTTGGTATTCCTTCAGGGAAAATGAGGCGGAGTTTTTTTCGGCTTATGCCGGGAAGCAACATTAGAATTGAAATGACTCCTTACGATGAAAATCGAGGAAGAGTTATTGGAAAAGCAGAATAATATAGAAACAAAAACTATATGAGTCGCTTACGCGCTCATATGTTAAATTTAAAAAATTTATCATGAAAGTTAGATCATCAGTTAAAAAAATTTGCATGAAATGCAAAGTGATTAAGAGAGGTGGCGTTGTGCGTGTGATTTGCGAAAATCCAAAGCACAAGCAACGACAAGGATAATATGGCACGTATAGCTGGAATAGAATTACAAGATAAAGCTCGCATTGATTATGCACTCACTCGCCTTAAGGGGATTGGTTGGGTGAAAAGTGTTGTTGTCTTAAAAGACGCGGGGGTAGACGCATCAACACGTGTTAAAGACTTAACAAACGAAGAGATCGCTAAAATTTCAGGAGCATTGGAAAAACATGTGGTAGAAGGAGATTTGGTTCGACAGGTCCGCGAGAACATTCAACGTTTGA
>JAKAKU010000147.1 GCA_021824385.1 bacterium
GTATTATTTATGATCTAATATTAATCACTATGTACAGCATTACGAAGAAAGCACAATTATTTCTGCCACTGCAGGGGATGTTTTTGCTTTTGCTGACAATCACAAAAATTTTTCATCACATATGAATAAATCTTCTTGGATGATGGGAGGAGGAAGTATGAAAACTGAAATGGACGAGGGTAAAGGAAAAAAAGTTGGTTCACATATCAAAATGAGTGCAAAGATCTTTGGGTTAAGTCTGTTTCTTGACGAAATAGTTACTCTTCGTGAACCTCCAGTTAGAAAGGAATGGGAAACGGTTGGAGTTCCACATCTTTTAGTGATTGGCAACTACAAAATGGGTATTAGTCTTAAAAAGACGGCAGAAGGAACAAATCTTACCGTATTTATTGACTACGATTTACCAAGCTCGTTTGGCGGTAAGCTATTGGGGCTTCTCTTTGGGAGGATGTACGCAAAGTGGTGCGTAAAACAAATGATAGGAGGAGTAAAAAACGAATATGCATAATCACAATCACATGGAGGGAATGGATCACACCAAAATGGATATGTCTTCTGGGCATGACATGAGCATGATGGACCATATGGATCACGAAAAGGCGATGACAGATCCTTCAATGGCAGCATTTATGGAGCGTGATATGCGAAACAGATTTTTCTGGTCGCTCCTTTTCTCTATCCCCATCTTTTTATACTCTCCTGTCTTTACTGACTTTTTGAAAATCACTCTTCCCACCCCAATTCCTGCGAATTGGTTACTTTTCATTCTCACAACTCCTGTTGTCTTTAAGTTTGTCTCAATTTTTCCAACAGGGGCAATTCAGGCCTTAAGAAGCAAAACCTTGAACATGATGGTTTTAATCGCAACTGGAGTTTTTGCTGCATATTTCTTCAGTGTCTTAATTACGCTTTTTATTGGTGGTGAAACATTTTTTGAAGCTGCAGCTCTTCTTGTTACCTTTGTTCTTTTTGGACACTGGATGGAAATGAAGTCGCGTCGAGGGACTTCTGAAGCCCTAAGAGCTTTGTTTGATTTAGTTCCTCCTAAAGCAAGGGTTTTTCGTGATGGTAAGGAGTTACTAGTTGCGACAAGTGAAGTGGTTATTGGAGACATTATTATTTTAAAGCCAGGGGACAAGGTTCCTGTGGACGGAGAAGTTACAGAGGGTGAAACTTCAATTGATGAATCTTTGGTAACAGGTGAATCTATTCCTGTTTCAAAGATAAAGGGAGATCTTGTTATTGGAGGCTCAATAAACCAGTCTGGCTCTGTTATGTTTCGTGCTACAAAGGTTGGGAGTGATACCGCGCTAGCTCAAATAGTTAAACTTGTAGAAACTGCTCAAAACTCAAAAGCTCCTGGGCAGCGAATTGCCGATCGAGCAGCACAATATCTTGTAATTTTTGCGGTTGGGGCCGGGATAATTACCTTTGTTGTATGGTACTTCTTTTCGGGAGTTGGATTAATCATGGCTTTGACGTTTGCGGTATCCGCTGTAGTTATTGCTTGTCCTGATGCGTTGGGACTGGCAACCCCTACGGCTGTAGCCGTTGGCACAGGACTTGGTGCTAAACACAACATTCTAATTAAAGATGCAACTACTCTTGAGAAGACTTCTAAGATTGATGCAATAGTTCTTGATAAAACAGGAACATTAACTGAGGGCAAACCAAAAATAACTGATATAGCTTCAGTAGAAGGCTTTACGGAAAATGACATTTTGACTTTTCAAGCTGGGGCTGAAGCTAAGTCCAATCATCCACTAAGCCAGGCGATACTAAATGAAATGACAAAGCGAAAATTGTCTGTTCCCACTGAAGTTTCGAAGTTCGTTTCAATTTCAGGACATGGGGTTGAGGCAACAGTAAATGGTAAGAGAGTTTTAGTCGGCACACTTAAACTTATGAAAGATCGAAACGTAGATATCTCACTTTTACAAAACGATATAGATAAGTTATTAGGTGAAGGAAAAACGCTGATGATTCTAGCGGTTAATGACAAGATTGCTGGAGTAACGGCAGCAGCTGACCCAGTGAAAGACACCGCAGAACCTGCGATAACACGGATGAAAAAGCTTGGTATCGTTGTCGCCATGATTACAGGGGACAACAAAATGACAGCTGAGGCGATAGGAAAAAAACTTGGCATTGATCGTATATTTGCGGAAGTACTTCCTGAGGACAAAGCCAAATATGTAAAAAAACTTCAGGAAGAAGGGAAATTTGTAGCAATGGTGGGGGACGGGGTGAATGATGCGCCTGCCCTTGCCCAAGCTGATATTGGTATAGCAATTGGAGCAGGAACTGATGTCGCGATTGAAACTGCAAATATAGTTCTTATGAAATCAGATCCGATGGATGTTCTTCGCGCAATTCGTCTTTCAAAAGCTACCGTTCGCAAGATGAAGGAAAATCTTGTTTGGGCCAGTGTTTACAATGTGCTTGCAGTGCCCGTGGCCGCAGGTCTTTTATACACAAAGTTTGGAATAACTCTTCGTCCTGAGGTATCAGCTCTCCTTATGTCAGCCTCCTCAATTATTGTGGCAGTAAATGCAGTACTTTTAAAGCGAGCTGAAAAGGATTTATTATCAATATAAGGAGGTGTTTTTAAATGATGGGAAATTTTGGATATAACATGATGAATGGTGGCGCAGGTCTTTTTGGCCTTTTGACGTGGCTACTTTTAATAGCATTCCTTGCTTTGGGATGTATGTATTTTTGGAAGCAAATTAATAAAAAGAAATAAGGGGGTGATTTATGTGAAACATCTTCCGTATGCAACCGCTAATGCCTTGGCTTCAACCGTTGGTATTGTTTATGTTGTATGTCGTCTTGTGATTGGAATTTTCCCAGACATAGCAATGAGTATTACACAATC
>JAKAKU010000046.1 GCA_021824385.1 bacterium
GTTAGATGCGCCGAAGGCAATTGAAGTTGAAGCATCAAGTACTAATGAGTCTGAAAACTTGGTGAAGTTTAAAGCATTGCTCGCAACAGAGATGTTATCAGTTCCGCTCGGGCTCTCGCTTACTAAGAAGTCTGAAGTAAAGTTTAATGTGTCAACATTTGTTCCTACTGCCACGCCGCCGTTTTTGACGTTAATGATTGCACTGGTAGCACCTGAGTCATTTGAACAACCCCACATATCGGTTGTTTCATTCCATTTCAGTAATTGACCGTCTGCACAACCTTGCAGAAGTGTTAATCCACTTGATAAAACTTCAAGTCCTGATCCGCTTGTTGTAGTAGAGGACAGTGCATCTGTTGCGGCAGGCAACTGAATTGTCAGGCTGCCGCCTGATAGTGTCAGGCCGTTTCCAGTAAAGTCGGAGATGGTATCAGAGTTTAAGGTCAAACTTCCGGTTGTTGTTATGTTGCCTGAGTTGTTTACAGTAAATAGATTTGTTCCGGTTGAGTTTTGAACAGCTAAAATATTGCTTGTCTGGGGAGAATGTCCTCTGGCGAGTAGTTGTATTTCATCGGAGTCGCCAACGACAGCTAACTTTCCTAGAATAGTAGCATTAGCATCAACTGTAAGGTCTGCGTTAATTTTTGTGGGGACATTCAAATTAAAGGTGAGATCTTGCAGCGCAGTGGTATCCGCAAGTACATTTGCGGAATTTCCTAGTTTGGCGGTTTCTCTCTTATTGGAAAACAGTTCTTGAATTCGAGGGGTAAAGGCACGAGCTGCCGTTGCGGTAATTAATAATAACGATGTAACTATCAAGCTTTTTGCAAAAAAGTTTTTTACCGAATGTTTCTTTTGTCGCACTGCTATTGTAGGTGTTTCTATCTGTGGTGTCTTGGTTGATGCAAAGAATTCCTGTGGGGTGGTAAAAGCAATTACTTTGTCTGTTTGTGGTGTTTGAAGAGACACGGGAGTTTCTCTCACTTCTACAACTTCTTTAGGAGCTATTGTGTTTACCACTACTGCCGTATCGGCAACCACTTTCTTCTTAGCGTTTTTGTTTTTCTTAAGGCTTATAATCTCGTCAAAGCGATACCTTCTATGTTTTCCTTCTGTACGTTCAGGAACAAGAATTCCTTTGGCTTCCCAACGACGAAGCGTTTTTGTAGAAATTTTTAAGAGGGCAGCTGCCTCATGTATTGAGAGAAGTTCTTGTTTTGCAGGTTTATTTATCATGGGTAGGATTTGAAATTAGACACCTCGTGGCTACATGTCTAATATCATTTAACTGTTTTTGTCCATCTTTTGTCAACGAGCGTAATACCCGCATTTTCTATTTGCGTTGTTTTTGTTGCAAAAATGGTCAGAAAGCGATCGCTTTTGGAATCCTATATCTTGTTTTAACTCCAACATCTGGGTTATTGCCTTTTGGAACCACATAAAGCAGGTCAATTGGTCAGTAGTTTGATGTAGGAGAGAATACGTATAAGCTGATTACCTTATATGGGTTTCACAGATACCCATATTTTTGTTGCAAATAGAATTCCGCCTCATTTATTACCGTTACCATTTGTTGAGCTTTTTGTTGAAATATTTCTGCCTCAGAGATTTTTTTTTAATCTTTTAGACCATTTTATTTATGAAATACTGTACATTATTTATAAGCAGAGAAGCGTTGGTGGACTTTTGTTTTTTTTAAGATTGAGTGACAAATTTTTATTATTTTTTTACCGCATGTAAATAAAGACTCTTATTAAAAATTAGACATATAGCCTCGAATTATTTATACCGTACAGAAAATCTTGCATAGAAAACTAATCCCTTCTAACATGGAGTATGTTAACCAATCGAACAGCACGTATTGCACTCTATATAGTAGTCTCTCTTTTATATATTTCATTTGTTAAAGAAATACGTGCACAAGTTAGTTCAAGTGGAATCGCTACGACCTATACACTCTCAGAAAAAATACCGAACGGGAGTGTTGTTTGCATAAAACAAGGAGGTATCGGTTATTGTGATATAAGTTATGATCCTGCTGTTTTCGGTATTGTGACAGACAGTTCTGCTGGTGCTATGGTTGATAACACTGCGACAGCAAGTGGAGCACTTGTTGTAAAAGAAGGAAACACACTTGTTAGAGTGAGCGCTTCGGCAGGCGCCATTAAAGTGGGCGATTTGCTTACGAATGCCAAAGAAGCAGGGCTTGCACAAAAAGCAAGCCACAACGGTTTCATTATTGGACAAGCTTTGCAAGACTTTTCGGGAGAAGGCGAGGGTACTATACTTATTGCACTTAATATTGCACAGACGACCTCATTTACTGATGCGAGAAACAATCTTCTGGAAGTGATTCGATCGGGAATTCAGGCTCCAATTCTTACCCCTCTGGCCGTGCTGAGATATGTTCTCGCCGCCTTTATTTTAATTGTTGCGTTCATACTCGGGTTTGTTTACTTTGGACGCATGGCTCGAACCAGTGTTGAGGCAGTTGGGAGGAATCCTTTGGCTTCAAGGACAATTCAAGTAAACATTATTGTTAACTTATTTTTGATGCTGATTATTTTCTCAATCGGGCTCGCCTTATCGTATTTGATACTCACCCTTTAATATGTCTATACTCCCGAATTTCATTTCAACACTATTGCAGAGAAGGAATACTCCTGAACGGAAAGCGCGACTCACCGTGCTTGTTGTTCTTGATGGGTGGGGCATTGCGCCACCTTCACAAGGAAATGCAATTGCGCTCGCAAAAACGCCTAATATGAATAGTTTTATTGCAAGCTTTCCAAACACCCAACTCATTGCCTCTGGAGAGTCGGTAGGGCTTCCAGCAAATGTAGTCGGCAACTCTGAGGTGGGACATCTTACCATAGGCGTGGGGCGTGTAATTGACGAGAGCTTAGTACGGATCAATCGGAGCATTGAAACTGGCGACTTTTTCTCAAATGATGCCTTTTTAAAAGCTGTTGATCATGTTCGGAAGAACAACTCCACGCTTCACATCGCTGGCATGGTAAGCAGTGGAAATGTTCACTCTTCGTTAAAGCATCTTCTTGCGCTTGTTGATTTTTGTACTCGACAGAAACTCCCGGATGTTGCTCTTCACTTGTTTACCGATGGTCGAGATGCAGCTCCAATGGATGGGCTAAACGTAGTGACTGCTCTTGAAAAGACGCTTACGGGTAGCCCCAATATTCATATAGCAACAATTTCGGGAAGGTATTACGCGATGGATCGCGATGCAAGATGGGAGCGAACTGAGGCTGTTTATAATGCCATGACCCTTGGAAGCGAGGCAGTGTTTCCCAGCGCTTCAACTGCCATTTCATCGTATTACTCACAAGCAATTACTGATGAGTTTATTCCACCAACAAGCATTGCTCAAGATAAATCTAGCCTCAAATTGGTAAACGATCACGATTCAATTATATTTTTCAATTTTAGAGTAGACCGTGCCAGACAGTTTGCAATGAGCTTCATTCTTCCAGACTTTGAGCATCTAAAAGGGTACGAGTGGGGGTTTGATCTTGATCAAGGGAACACCCGAAAAAAAGTATCATCAGGTTCTACTTTTAAGCGAAAAAAACTGATATCTGATCTCTTTTCTGTCACCATGACTGAATATCAAAGCCAATTGCCAGCGAGTGCCATTGCTTACCCTCACACTACCGTTGAAAAATCGCTTGCACAAGTTTTGTCTGAAAATAATTACACCCAGCTGCATCTTGCTGAAAGCGAAAAGGAGCGTATGGTGACCTATTATTTTGATGGGCTGAGGACGAGTCGTTTTACAGGAGAAGACGTTTTGATTATTCAATCTCCGAGGGTGGCGACGTATGACAAAAAACCCGAGATGTCGGTACGCCAAATCGCGAAAGAAGCAGTGAATGTAATAAGTCGTGGTAAGTACGACTTTATTGTAATGAATATGGCAAATCCTGATATGGTGGCTCATACCGGGAATCTGCAAGCAACAATTAAGGGTGTTGAGGAAGTCGATGCTGCCCTTGGACAAGTACAAAAGGCAGTACTTGAGGCAAACGGATCGATGCTTATTACGGCAGATCATGGAAACGCAGAGGAGCTTATTACCTACAATCAGTCGGGCTTTTATTTTACCTCAGATTCTGGTTCAATGAATACAGAGCATTCTAACAATCCCGTTCCATTCATTGTTATGAATAGAGAATTGTTTCAAAGAGGCTTGGTAATGACAAAAGGGAACTTGAGCGATGTTGCACCAACGATTTTGTCACTTATGGGCCTAGGAGTGCCAAAGGAAATGACGGGGGCAAACCTGTTACAACAAACAACTAAACTATAAAAGTATGATAATTGAACCATTTTTTATAACCGGACTTCTCACAGTCTTTGGCTGTTTGATCTTAATAGTCATATCTCTTGTTGTGTTATATTTTCGCTCAAGTAAGGCATTATCTGCATTGAATACAGAATTTATCCTTTATAAAAGAGATCAAGAATCGCAAGCACGAGCTGCACTTGAAGCCGCCACAAAGAAAGCTCAGGAAATTATTTCAAGTACTCAGCTGTTTAGTGAAGAAACAAAACGATGGGTAATGGATGCAGTATCGAAATCTATTGCGCACGGTTCCAGTACCTATGATCAAATCATTTCAGATTTGGGAACGAAGAGTATCCACGACTTGTTGTTATATTCTGAAGAATTAAAAAAATCAATTGAAAGCCAAACCTTAAAATTGACTGAACATTATGAGAATCAATTGAAAGTTGAAGAACAAAGTTTTCATCAGACGCTTGAGAAAAACGAAGAACAAATACTCAAAGAGATTAAAGATAAAGCATCCAAGCTCCTCCCCGAAATTTTAAGAGAAGCGACGAAACGATCGCTTACCACAGAGGAAGCTGAAAATTTGATCATAGATAGTATTGAAAAGATAAAGAAAGAACATGCAATTTAGTGATATTAAACCGCGAACCAAGTTTGAGCTGGTATCGCTCCAGCGGCTTCTGACTACTACCAAAACAATTGAAGAAGCGCGCCTTTCGTTCCCTGAAAAACTTTTAGCGTATATCGACGAACTAAGTAAAAACTCGGCTAAAAATTTTGAAAGTATTACAAAAGATATCAAAACATATTTAAGTAATATGAAGTATATAAAAATGTATATTCCATTTGAGCCCAGCATGCAATTCCAAGAGCGCATCTATCGCGCAATTGATATCGATCAATCAGATCGATACCTCGATATTGTTTGTGATACCTCGCTTGTTGGTGGGATAAAACTGGTTGTAGACGGAAAACAATATGACGAAACAGTCGATAAAATCATCTATGAGAAGTGCCACTGAACAACTATGAAAAGTGTCTTTGAACAAACGATAGCTCAATTTTCAGAAGTTGGATATGTTGAAGAGGTTCATTCTGCTGTAATTCGTGTTTCAGGCCTCCCTGGTGCGCACCTTGAAGAGGTAGTCCTTTTTGAGAACGGAGCTGAAGGGTTTATTTATGGGCTTGAGGATGTTTTTATTGATGTGATTTTAATAAATGAAGGAAGCACCTCTATCGGAGAACGAGTGGCAAGAACTGGTAAACCAATTACCATTGAAATTTCAACAGCCATTCTTGGTAGCGCTCTTGACGCTCTCGGAAAACCACTCATATATAAAGCAGTAAAACAATCTGAGAAAAAGATAGTTAGGGAGGTTTTTGATAAAGTTCCGGGCATAGGAGCACGTGTGCCGATTAAAAAACCGTTTCATACCGGGATTGCCGTTGTTGATATCACGATACCGCTTGGCCGGGGGCAGCGTGAACTTGTTCTCGGAGATCGCAAAACGGGGAAAACTCAGTTTTTACTGCAGGTACTCAGAAATCAAGTAAAGACAGGGGCTATTTGCATATATTGCGCCATTGGAAAACGTGAGAGTGAAATATTTGAACTTATTGAAGAGTTGAAAAATCCAATCTATGGCTCATCTGTCATTGTTTTTGCGAGTGGTGGAAACGAGGGAGTAGGTAGGATTTATCTGACACCATTTTCAGCAATGGCAACCGCAGAATATTTTCGAGATCTTGGGAAGGATGTTTTTTTGATTCTCGACGACCTATCAACACATGCACAGTTTTATCGGGAGATGGCGCTCTTGGCACGCAGGTTCCCTGGTCGTGCGTCATACCCTGGTGACATATTTCATGTTCACGCCGAGCTTCTTGAACGGGCAGGAGCCTTTAAAATACAAAGCGGTGCTGAGGCAACAATTACCTGTCTGCCGGTGGCTCAGTCTGTTTTTGGTGATATAACGGGATACATTACTACAAACTTAATGTCGATGACCGACGGGCATTTATATCTTGACTCAGAGATTTTTGATGAAGGGCGTAGGCCGGCATTAAATCCATTTCTTTCGGTAACTCGTGTTGGGCACGAGACACAGTCATCGCTGATGCGCGACATCTCTCGTGAAGTAACGAGCTTTTTAATTACCTATCGCCGTGCTCAAGAGTTTTCCCATTTCGGAAGTGAAGTGAGTATTGCAGTCAAAGACACGCTCTCTCGTGGGAAATTGCTCTATACATTATTTGATCAGAGTAGCGATATTTTGATACCCTCGCATTTTGCAGCATTTGTTGTGGCCCACATCTGGGCTGGGAGTTTTAAAAATATTGATACCGATGAGCTTAAGAAACGAGTGGTAAATGGGGTAACGAAATTTGAAGATCCTGCCTTCAAGGCACGTTTTGATGCTATTTTTAATAGCGCTCCCGATTTTAAAACGCTCATAACCGCTGTTTCTCAATTACCACTTCCATGAGACTGAAAGATATTGCTGCAATGAACGAAGAGCTTCAGGTCTTGGATCTCGTGACTAGAGCTTTTAGTGAAGTGGCCTCAACAAATATGAAAAAAACGCGATCGGGTGTGCTCGAAAATCGTGATTTTATTTCTGATATATCCAAAATTTTTGAGGACGTTCGGGCGCAATATGCAAAAGAGTTTGCGAAACAATCATCCTCTGGAAAAATTACGTTTTTGGCTCACAACGGCAAAACTGTTTCAGTTCTATTGTCTTCGTCGAGCGGTCTGTATGGGGAAATTGTCGCTGAAACATTTGAAATATTTAAAGACGAAGTGAGTAAAAACACCTCAGAAGTTACGATTGTAGGGAAACAAGGGGTGCGTTTATTTACTTCAATATATCCAGAGAAGGCCTATACCTTTTTCGACATGGATGATACCGTTAACACCCAGAATGAATTGTCTGATCTCGCAAGACACATTGTGCAATATGACGAAATACACTTGTTTTATGGTAAGTTCCATAGTGTTCTGGTTCAGAAGCCGGAGATGCTTCCTATTAGGTCTCAAATAGACATAACCCCTCTCGCAGGCAACCGCATACAATATTTGTTTGAACCAGATCTTATTTCTATTCTCCGCTTTTTTGAAAGTGAGCTTTTTGCCTCACTCTTGACACAAACAGTACAGGAGTCGACACTCGCAAAGATGGCTAGTCGAGTGCTAGCTATGGATGCATCGAGCGCTCGAATTACCCTTGAGAGAAAACGCTTGTCAAAACTCGAAAATAGTTTACGCCATCGAGAGGAGAACAAAAAGCAACTTAATAACTTATCTGCTATTCTGAATGTATGAGCAGCGGTTCTGTCGTTTCAGTTCGAGGTCAAATTGTAGTGGTCGAGTTTCTCGACGAACAGCCGGAAATTGGAGATATTCTTCACATAGAAAACAGTCCTCAAGATATTTTAGAAATTATCTCATCTGATTCACACAAGCGATATTTTACAATAGCGCTTCGTAACGCGAACGTTTTTTTTCGTGGTGCTCAAATTGTCAACACTCACGAAGGGCTCAAAATTCCGGTGGGCAAAGAGCTTCTGGGGCGTCTTCTTAATATTTTTGGTGAGCCACAAGACAACGGTCAACCTCTTATGTCTGTTGAGCATCGCTCGGTTAGGAAATGGCAGAAGTCAGGTATTGTTATAAAAAAAGAAATTCTTGAAACAGGAATTAAAGTGATCGATGTTTTTGCCCCACTGATTAAGGGAGGTAAAATGGGGTTGTTCGGTGGCGCCGGAGTTGGAAAAACAATGCTTTTGACCGAAATAATGCACAACGTTATTGGTCGGGTAGGACATGATCGGTATTACTCAGTATTTGCAGGAGTCGGAGAGCGCTCGCGTGAAGGACTCGAGCTATGGCTGTCACTTAAAAATACCGGTGTCATGCCATACGCCTCGTTAATTTATGGACAAATGGGCGAGAACCCTGCTGTTCGTTTTTTGTCAGCCTACGCAGGTGTGTCTATGGCTGAATACTTTCGAGACGTAGAAAAACGCGACATTCTATTCTTTATCGATAACGTATATCGTTTTGCACAGGCCGGAAACGAGCTATCTGTGCTTACGGGAAGCATTCCCTCTGAAGACGGATATCAGCCAACGCTCGAAAGCGAAATGGCAACCTTTCATGAACGACTTCACTCAACCGTTGACGGAATGATTACCAGTGTAGAAGCAATCTATGTGCCAGCAGATGACCTTTTGGATCATGGCGTTCAAACAATCTTTCCGTTTCTAGACTCGCTCCTCGTTCTTTCTCGTGATGTTTACCAAGAGGGTCGGACTCCTGCTGTTGATATTCTTGCCTCAACATCATCGGCGCTTACCCCTCACTTTGTAGGTGATCATCATTACCAGGTTGTTATCATTGCTCGAAATATTTTAAAGCGTGCTCAATCACTTGAGAGGATTGTTTCCTTGGTCGGGGAAAACGAACTTTCCGTGGAAGACCAAATAGTTGTTAAACGAGCGAGGAAGCTTAAGAACTATCTTACACAGCCTTTTTATACTGCTGAAGGGCAGCGGGGTGTTAAAGGAGTATACGTTCCTGTCGCTGAAGCTGTTAAAGATGTCAATGCAATTATCTCTGGGCAATACGATAGCACACCAGATGATGTCTTTTTATATATTGGGAAGATGTCTGATGTAGTCAAACAGGCATGAACACTGATATCACATTGAAAATTCATAGTAGGGCAGGCACTCTTTTTAGTGGAGCCGTTTCATCTCTGAGTGCTATCAATAAAACAGGTAAGTTTGACATCATGCCAATGCACGCAAACTTCATATCTCTTATTCAGGGAAAAATCACATACAAAGATGCAATCTCCAAACAAACGCATGAAATACCTATTGATCAAGCAATACTTCGTGCCTCAGGTAACACCGTAGATATTTACCTCGGGCTTACACGCTCCAATTAATACCGAACCTGGTCGGGGAGGGCAGAATTGAACTGCCTACTTCTCGTACCCGAAACGAGCGGTCTACCGATGACCTACACCCCGATACTGGTTTAGTATATCTCAGGTTTTCGACAAAAACCTCATTGAACAACTTTATACACACATTACCTACAGGTTGTCCACAAATTGTGCGACCCTCAAATTGAGACCTGTAGTAACAATATATCAATAAGTTATCCACAATTTGGTCTTACAAACAGCATATACTCATAGTAAGTCGGTATTTTGTGCTTATCTACTAAGCATGATGCTAATAAGTCGGAATATGAAGCTTTCCGGTGTACAATCAAGGATATGGAATTAACTCAAGGGAAATTATTTGTTGTTGCAACCCCATTGGGGAACATGAAAGACATCACGCTTCGTGCTATCGAAACATTGCAGGCAGTGGACTTTGTGTTGGCTGAGGATTCTCGCGAGGCAAACAAACTTTTGACTGCGCTCAAAATAAAAAAAGAAGTTGTTGTGTACCACCAACATACAAGCGATACCACTCGCCTCCATATTTTTGAAAGGCTTAAAAGAGGGGAAGATGCCGCCCTTATAACTGACGCAGGAACTCCCGGCATTTCAGATCCAGGCAACGAATTAATTCATTTTCTAACAACATTTGATGCAAAACAAGAGGTGACTCCAATTCCTGGAGCTTCCGCTGTGACTGCACTTTTGTCAGTCTGTGGTTTTCCATCTCAACAGTTTACTTTTTTGGGTTTCCTTCCCAAAAAAAAACAATCAAAACTATTTAAAAATTTACAAGACCTCGAATTCCCTTTTGTTTTCTTTGAGTCTCCTCATAGAATAATAAAGTCGCTCGAGATGTTAAAAGAATATTTTTCTGAAAACACTCACGTATGCTTGGGAAGAGAATTAACTAAAATTCACGAGACAATTATTCGTGGAAACCTTGATTACGTTCTTTTGGAGCTGAAAAAGAATCTTCCAGTGAAAGGGGAGATTGTTGTTGTCGTTAACCCAGAACCTCACTCAAATATTCCCTCTTGACGGGCCGTTTTAAAATGGTCTATATTTTTACTCAGAGATGTTAAAAGCATCTTTAGCGCAATTCTTTATGCAAAAACATGAAGGTTTGTGCGAAGCAATTCGTTGACTAATCAGAATGTATATATAAGTTTGTTGTTTTACAATAAAAGTATGTTTTGATGAATCTGGTTTGCTTGGTGTATATATATACTCTTAATATTAAGAACAAATAAGGGTTATCAATGGGTATGTTGCCAAAGCCTTTGTCGCGAGAGGTGAAGGGAACCTATTCCTTGCAAACTCTCATATTTAGCACTTTGTCTTTTTGTCTGCTTTGTTTTCGTATTGTCTGTGTTACGCCTCTTGCCTTAAGGAGTTTGTTTGTTGTGGAGTTAAAAGAGAGGCGTAATTTGTGTTTCCTATAAAAGCTGTCTCTTGTGCCCCTAGAAGGAATTGAACCCTCATCGTACCCTTAGGACGGGTCTGCTCTATCCGTTGAGCTATAGAGGCTAACTACTACCTCGTGAATTTTAGCAATCTTTCTGTTACTATGCCAATTAAGCTTTCTATTCGTCAGTACATGGGGAGGAATTATGAAATTTGTGTTGTCTCACCCGAAAACGATCCGAGGTTTGTTGTCTACTGTTCCTTGGTATTTATCAATTGGCCTTTTTTGGATGCATATACGAGTTCATGTGTGGGAGGCGCTCGTTGGTTCAGATTTGATCATAACGCTTGGCTTTTTGGTGTGCATCCCGCTCATCGCCTTTTATACCGGATACAATGGGCTAAGTACCCAGAGATGGACCAAGCGTAGGCTTTTGTGGAATCTGATATTTGTCGTTATCGTGGGGTTTGCAGGAGCGTATGTGTGGCCCATGAATACACTCATCGTGAAAGGACTTTGTTGGTGTTTAATGGTGGTGTCAGTGAGAGCTTTTGATGACGCATACTGGTACTTCTCATCAGACAATTAGGATATTCGCACCCGCGCGCGCGGGTGTTTTTTTTGTTCGAGAAGTGTTATTTAAGACTCAACCAGTAGAGGTTGGGGAGCGTACCTGTAGCTCCAAAGCTTGTTAGTATAACCATTTTGCTTGTTGAGGTTGTGGGGAAGGCGTACGGGAATATGTAGTTTCCACTATACACGGTTACTTTATTCGTCCCGTCGTAGTCAGCCACCACAATTTTTTGTTTGTCGGGAATAACGACATTCAACGAGTTTTGAACCCAATAGACTGGGTTTCCGGTATCCTCTATCAAAAAGTTTCTATCTTCCTTTATGTCGTAGATATATATGTTTTTAGCTTTTAATGTCCTCTGTTGCGCTTGAGAGGAGGAACCAGGGAGCTCTTTGACTATTCCACTTGGTATTGTGGCACTTGCCGTAGCCGTGTATAAAATCTTTGTTTCGTCTGGCGAAAAGGTTATGTCTTTTGTGCTGGTTTGAAAAACCTTACGAACTTCAAGATCAAGTTTTGCAAGCTGAGCGGTTGTTTTTTCTTGTTTACTGGTATCCCAATCAGTTTTGATTTTGGTCACTTGTGCGGATACATTGACCAGTTGTTTGGATTCGGTGTATGACGCGACAGGGAGAAGATATGTGGCTGACTTTGATGCTACAAGGATATTTCGGGCGTCTGGCGACCATTCCCAAGTGAAGGAACTCAGATCGGCATTGGTAATGCGTTGAGGATCACGTCCAAATCCAAGCGGGAGGGTGGTTGTTTCATACATACACAAGCCACCTTTTGTTTCGTCTTTACTAACAGGCACGGCGTAGACTATTTTTGTGAAGTCAGGGCTTACCTGTGGATTTATAACGCCTGAAAAGCTTAATGCCGTAAGCGATGGTGCAGAGGGGATTAAGTAAGCATTTACTTGATTTACGATCTCCTTTTGAATGTTTAAGTTTTTGTGCCATTCTACAAATCCTTCTTTTCGTACACTTACCGTATGGCTTCCTGGGTCGAGGGTGATGGTATTGTTGGTTGCGGTTTGAAGGGTATCATCGATAAAAACTTGTGCTCCCGTAGGCTCGGAGTTTACCACCAAAAGTCCCTTGGCTGAAATCTGAAGCGCCCCGTTGTCTTGCTTTTTTTCCAAACGAAATCCGCGCGCAAAGAGAATTGCGACGGCAGCAATTGCGCCCACTACAAGAATAGTAGACATCAGTATAAGAATGCGAAGTTTCACCATATCCTGCTATTATACCAATTAGAGAACATTTATGCGTCGAAAAATTGCAGTTGATATCGGCACGAATAATACCGTCATTTGGTCAGATGGCACTATTGTGGTGAATGAACCTACAATTGTTGCCCTGTCTGCCGATAGTGAGAAGATAGTGGCTGTTGGAAAAGAAGCCTTATCAATGCTTGGAAAGACTCCGGAAACAGTACTTCAGGAAAAACCAGTGGTGGGTGGAGTGGTTGCAAATTTTTCCGTGGCAAAAGCATTTTTAAAGATAGAGTTTGCAAAACTCTCTAAATCTTTTGAACTTTTGAGACCGGATGTGATGCTTACCGTGCCGTCGGGAAGTACCTCAGTTGAGAAGCGAGCGGCGCTCGAAATGGCACTAGAATCGGGAGCCTCACATGCATATATCGTGGATGCAACACTTGCAGCAGCAATTGGTGCAGGCGTAGCAGTGAGTTCACCCTCGGGTAACGTTGTGCTTCATGTCGGCGCAGATGTAACCGAGGCCGCAGTTTTGTCGCTCGGTGGAATCGTAGCCTTTCAAAGCAAACGGGTTGGGGGAAATACTATTAATACACACATAAAATCGTTCTTAAAAAAAGAGTATGGTCTTGTTGTGGGGGATGTTACTTGTGAAGAAATAAAGAGAAAACTGGTTTCTGCAATAGCTCCGACCGAGCATAAAGAAATGGAAATCTCTGGTCGTGACCTGACTTTTGGCATGCCGAGAAACATTACTATCAAAGACTCAGCGTTATTTGCTGTGACAGAGCCGGTATTTGAAGAAATCGTATCAGTACTCGAAATAGCCCTCGGTGATACACCTGCTGAATTGTCGTCTGACGTTATCGACAAAGGAATAGTATTAACCGGTGGAGGCTCATATGTAACTCGGTTTGACCGATATATTACCAACACGACAGGTATTCCAGCTCATTTAGCAGAAGACCCAGAACTCTGTGCCGTTCGAGGCGCCGCAGTTGTACTGGAAAACTTGAATTTGTGGAAGAGAAGCATCATAACAAAGGCATAATTTGTATGGTTACGCATAAAAATACACCAAAAGACCGTAAAATAGATGTTATTCTGGGGATTCCTGTTGATAGCACTCCTGAAGATGTATTGCTAAAACGACTGCTGTCCTTTATCAAAATTAAAAAACAGTTTTTTATTGTTACCCCGAATCCGGAGATTATTCTCTTGGCGCAAAACGATTCTGATTTGAAAAAAGCTCTTAACTTTGCGGATATTTCTATTCCCGATGGGACCGGGCTTATTTTTGCCGCAAGTGTACTGAACCTTAATCTAAAAAGCCGTATACCAGGACGAAAGTTCATGGAGCATCTTTTTGAATTAGCAAATACACATAAGCTCAAGATATATCTTCTTGGTGGAAGTCACGCGGTAATTACTGGCTCTCTTGCTCGAATGAAAAAGAAGTATCCCTCTCTTGTTGCGAAGGGAATGGAAGGACCAAAACTTGGACAAGATGGTAAACCTGTGGATGGGGAAGCTCTCGAGATCGAAAGAAAAGTAACGAGTGCTATAAACAGCTTTAAACCCGATATCCTGTTTATTGGCTTTGGAGCTCCAAAGCAGGAGAAGTGGTTTTCTCTTAATCGTATGCATCTCGCTGTTGGGGGCGCAATGGTTGTTGGTGGAAGCCTCGATGTGTATTCTGGACAAAAAAGCCAATCGCCTGAACTGTTGAATCGTCTTGGACTTGAGTGGTTGTGGAGGGTCGCGACTGAACCAAAAAGACTCTTTAGAATTATGAATGCAGTTCTTGTATTTCCAACACTAATTTTTAAGGAAAAAGCCAGACAGCTTTTGGGATAGATAGGTGACTTTTGTTATAGTTATATCTGGTTGACATTTGAATAAAAGTTCGTCGTTTTCAAAACCCCACAATACACATATCGCTCCAATTCCAACTTTTTTTGCGGCTACCATGTCACGAGTTTCATCTCCCACATATACGCACTCTTCGATTTTGATATTGTATTTCTTAATAACTTGTGAAAGTTTTTGTGCTTTTCCAAAATAACTAATTTTACTTTCCACAAACGAGAAGTACGGTGTCATATTGTTTTTTTGTAAGAAACTGACAACATTCCTCTTTGAGTTTGAAGTAACAATACCGAGTGTGTGTTTTTTTGACAGTTTTTCTAGTTGCTCTCGTATGTCGGGAAATGGGTGTACTTCATGTATGTGCCGTGCGGCGTATTGTCGCCCGATAAGTACCATCCAGAAAAGTTGCCATTTGGGAATGTGATGCCGTTTTGCTAAAGTTAAAACGCCAAGTGATCGAAATGACTCTTTACTTATTGTTTCTTGCCCACGCTTTGTGAGATATTGATTA
>JAKAKU010000044.1 GCA_021824385.1 bacterium
AGCGGTGCTGTGGTTGCGTATAAGCTCGTTGAGTTATTGCACAGTTGATTTAAACTATAAGACAATCTATAATTCACAAAATAGTGAGGAGGAGAGTTACATGGTTTGGTTTACTCCGAGTCAGACAGAGACTGACATCATGAAAAAAATTCATGAAATTGCCCATGATTACAGTCTTACCGAGAACAAGCGTGAAGCACTGCTTCGCTTTCACTGGGCAAGACTCGAGGCTGCACATGGAAGCGAGGTATTGCAAATACAAGCACCAAGCGGTGTCGTGGTAGAGCGGCCCATTACGCTCAACGATACACACAGTTGGTTTACGCCAACTCCGAGTGAACTTTCGGCAATAGAACAAATTGAGACGGCATTTCACGATGACGATCTCACAGAAAATCAGAAGCAGGACCTTATTAAAGAGCAGTGGAAGCGTTTAGAGCGAGCACACGGAAGTAAAGTCGCAAACCTTGTTTCACCGGAAGGTGCTGTAATTGAGCGACCACTATAACCAGATTGAATGCAAAAATATCAGGCAGAGCGAGAATGCTCTGCCTTTTTTTACTTTGCTTACTTTAATTTGAGTTCTGCCTCAATGAATTCTTCCAGATCTCCATCCAAAACAGCATCGGTGTTGCCGGTTTCCACATCGGTTCGCAAATCTTTCACCATTTTATACGGGTGCAGCACATATGAGCGAATTTGAGTTCCCCAACTAGGCGCCACATAATCGCCTTTAATGTCTTTTCTCTCTTTCATCGCCCGCTCCTGCTCCAGTGCCCACAGTTTTGCCCGGAGCATACTCATTGCATACTTTCTATTTTGTTCTTGGAAACGTTCGGTGCGACACGCAACTACGATACCAGTTGGCTTGTGAACAATTCGCACCGCAGTTGACACTTTATTTACGTTTTGTCCACCGTGTCCTCCGGCTCTACTAAAACTAATCTCAATGTCTTCATCGCGAATTTCTACATCAGGTTCATCACTCTCTTCAAGCTCAGGCATCACATCTACCATTGCAAAGGATGTTTGTCTTAAATTATCTGCGTTAAATGGAGATTGCCTCACCAGCCGATGTGTACCACTTTCGCGCTTTAAATATCCGTACGAATAGAGTCCCGTAATTTTGAACACAATACTTTTTATCCCCGCCTCTTCCCCCAGTGTTTCGTCGAGTACCTCAACTCCCCACCCTCTGCGTTCACAAAACCGTGTGTACATGCGGTAGAGCATAGAGCTCCAGTCCATGGCTTCTGTTCCCCCTTGGCCAGCATGAATGCTAAAAATAGAATTCTTTTTGTCGTACTTCCCTGACAAATACGAGGTAAGCTCGAGCTTTTGCATTCGGCGATCAAGCTTTGTCACTTCCTCTATAACTTCAGCCGATTCTTCACTCTCAGAAAGCATTGTTTCCAAGAGTTCAATTGTTTCGCGTACGTCTTTTACTTCGTTTAATTCTTCACGAAGCGATGCAGCTTCTTGGAGGGTCGTGCGCGCTTTCTCTTGATCGCTCCAGAGGTTTGGATTTGAACTCTCAAGTTCCAAAACTTCTAAGCGTTTTTGCTTATCAAGTATTCCCAAATGGGCTTCGTATGATTCAAATCGCTCTTTCAGCTCAGTGAGTTTTTTCTTTGTTTCGTACATATAAGTTGCAAGTATACCAGAGCTATTTAGGAGGAGCACACAATGACTGTTTTACTTTCTCGATCTCTACTGAATTTAACACTTTGAGATCAGAAAGCACCGATTGGCTGGTGGGGGGCTTTTGTGCATTTGTGTTTGGAATTTGAGTTTGTACGCCCAAAACATCTACAATTTTCTCGCGGGAGGCATCGAGTACATTTGAAATTGGCTTGGGTGCCGTTTTCCATCCAATAATTTCGGTGAACAAGGTTTTACCTCCAATCAAGAAGAGCCCTTCCACCAAAATTGCCAACACAAACCCAAAGGTAAGCCCTGGCATAATTCCTTTCACACTCCAGTCAACGTAGGTATGCCGCAGATGGCCAAGAGTAAAAATAAGCAAAAAAATGAGAATTACCATTAATATGGCTTGCAGTAAATTCGGGGAGAAGCTAAATCCTCCAGGAAGCGCTATATCGTAGGTATGCAGGAGCTTTTCCAAAACAGATTGAACCGGTACCGGCAAACGAGAAATATCCATAAGCTATTGTACAACGAAGCGATCAGAGCGAAGTAGCTGAAGTGTTCATAGAATTGAAATCAGCATCAACAGAATCAACCTTTGTGTCGTCAAGCTCTTTACCCATTATTTGTAGATCGGTTGAGGTTGATACCGTGGGTGCAGGAGTGGCATCGGGTGCGGTCGTAGGTAACGAAGTAACCTCAGTTGCTGCTTTTGGAGAAGCGGGTACATACGTGCTGGGAAGTCCGGTAACTGTTACTGGCTTCTTGAGCGCAACAAAACCTACGACTCCGACAATCGCAATGAGAGTTACTGCTATAAGTCCTACAAATAGTGAAAATCCTTGAGTGTTCTTTTTCATATACGTTATGGTTGTGCAGTTGCGGGTGCTTCAGTTCCAACAACAGTCTTTAAGGCGACAAATGCCGATTGAACTGCCTTTCGGGCAACATTCAACTGTGAAATGACGCTCTTCACGTCTGACTGAAACGTGGTAATAGTAGTCCTCACGCTTTGTCCCAAGTTTGATTCGTTCGAAAGATCTATGGAATAGGTTTTTGCAGATTGGGTGTCTATTGCAGATTGAGCCGTAGCAATAGCAGTTCTCGCAGAAGCTACTGCAGATGTAACTGAGGTAATATCTTTACCTTTTGTTGATGCTTCAGTCGCCCGTGACTCGATTTTATCAAGTATCGTCGATAGTCTTTTAGT
>JAKAKU010000058.1 GCA_021824385.1 bacterium
AAGCCTGCTCTCCGGTGTCTGGTTGTGATAGGAGAAGCTCATCAAGGTTTACCCCAATTGCTTCAGCACGTTTCGGGTCCAGCGCATGTTCTGCATCAATAAATGCACACTGTCCACCATTCTTTTGTGCCTCTGCAACAACATGCAAAGAAATGGTTGTTTTACCTGAAGCTTCTGGTCCATAGATTTCAATAATACGACCACACGGAAGTCCTCCCACTCCAAGAGCTAAATCGAGAGCAATAGAGCCCGTTGGAATAACAGCAATCTCACCAGCTGTTTTACTTCTCTCTCCAAGTCGCATGATGGAACCTTTCCCATATTGTTTTTCAATTTGGTCCATTGCCATTTTTATGGCAGACAACCGTGCCGTAGAATTTTCTTCGCGCTTTGGAGCTGAAACTGTTTCGCTTTTCTTTGCCATCGATGCACTATGTATAACACTCATAATTTATAGGCGCAAGGGTGAGTATTGGGTTATGTTCGTGTCATGAAGATGAGTCGTGGTAAAATAAGCGAAGGTTCTTGGTAGTTAACGGAGAGTGCAAAATGTTTCAGTCAAGTAAGGCAAGCGTGACATGTTACGGGAGGGGCCTTTCTTTCGTCGCAGCCTTTCTGTCGCCATTTTTTGCGATTGAGAACTTGAAAGGCGAAGCACTTAAGCAGACTCTTAAGGAATCGTTGTGGATGATCGGCCAGGCCTTAAAAGGCAGACAGTTATTTTATCTCAATTGGAATTCAACGTTAGATATGCTTATTCCATACGAGGTGTATGACGGTGGGCCAATCCTAGACGCAAACTCAAAGGTGTCGTTTAACTCGCAAACCGTTGGAGAATATAAAATGTTCGACGAAGGGTCGCTGATAATTGCTTGGTGGAACCCAGGCAAACAGCTTCCGTTAGAAATTACGAATCAGTAGTGGGTGAATGGGGAGAAGTACATTAAACTCCCCAATAATTCGGGGTATAGTTTAATGGTAGAATGCGTGGCTGGGGGTCATGCGGCGAAAGTTCGATTCTTTCTACCCCGACAAAAATAATACCAAGAAACCCCCAACCGTTGGGTTGGAGGATTAACTTTCTTGGCCTAAGAATACAATTATTCTTCAGGTACTGAAAGACTATCGTACATGTCTTTACTTACAAACTTTGTTAAGTTTGTGCCATCGACGTTAGCTCTTACAGCATATCTCACTTGCATACTTCCAGACTTAGTAGTCTTTTCGTATTTCTTTTTCTTTACCTGTGAGGTAGGGACTGTTACAAAGTCGCGTGTTTTGACGTTGTAGAATTTTACTTCGTTCATCGTGTCCTCACCTCCTCCATAAGTAGCTTCAAAATACGCGAGCGCTGCAACGCTTGTCAAGCGTAAAACCAAAAGCGTATGATAAATGAGACTCATGAAAAATAAAAAACAGACCGAAATATTCATGAGAAACTTCATTTTTGGGGTGGAGGATAGCCTCGTATCAACAGTGGGCCTTCTGTCGGGAATTGCAGTTGCCGGAATCACAAAAACAGATATTTTCTTAACTGGGATTGTGCTTATTTTTGTAGAGGCTTTTTCAATGGGAGTCGGGAGTTTCTTGTCCGAAGATACGACAGAAGATCTGGTAACAAAAAAAATAGCACACAAAATTTCTATACTCGGAGCAATAATCATGTTTGTTTCCTACTTTGTTGCGGGCTTGGTTCCACTCTCCCCTTACGTACTCTTTGATGTAAAAAGTGCATTCATTTATTCAAACCTATTCTCTCTCGTAGCCTTATTTTTACTTGGTGCAGTCAGTGCCATGAAATACAAACGCTCCCCCATACGACTTGGCGTAAAAATGTTTGTCATGGGTGGAATTGCAATACTAGTCGGAATCGTTATCGGGCGTCTCGTGCAAAACATTACGCTTCGTTGACAACACGCTGGGAACTGGTAATCTGATTCCTGTGAATCTTTTCAAGAAAAATAGCGTGCTTCTTTGTATATTTGCCCTTGCACTGGCTGTAAGACTTCTTTTTCTTGGAACCTTTCCATACGGTTTCCATGAGGATGAAATTAAAGTTGGATGGAATGCCTATTCAATTTTAAAGACAGGAAAAGATGATTTAGGAAATCAATTCGCGCTCTACTACAATACCTTCGGCGATTATCGCCCGACCGGGATTTTTTATCTCACTATTCCTTCCCTCATCGTGTTTGGTTTGACTCAGTTTGCAGTACGATTTCCCTCTGCATTTTTTGGCGCACTCACTGTTTTCCCTGTGTACTTTTTAGCCCTTCATGTTCAAAAACGAAAAGCATCATTGAGAAAAAAAGCTCCTGCACTTTTTTCCGCGCTGTTTCTCGCGATCGCCCCATGGCATGTCTTCGTAAGTCGCGCGACAAGCGAAGGTATTATTTGTCTTTTCTTTGCCATGTGTGGACTTTGTCTCTTTGTTCTCGCACTCGAAAAAGGGAAGGCTCTCTGGTTTATCGGCAGTTTCATTTCACTTGCCTTAAGCACTCTTTTTTATCACATGGTACGGCCACTCTTGCCGCTTTTTGTATTCACCATACTGTTCTATTACTTTCAATATATTTCTCCGAAGAGTCGCAAATATGGGCTCATTTTCTGTATTATCGTTTCACTTTTTTCGATGATTCTTTTGAGTTCAAAGGCTTCTCGAGGGCGTTTCAACCAAGTTGCAGTCTCGAAGTATCAAGAAAATGTCCTGGGCGTGCATACCAGTAAACTGCAACTTCCTACGGAGATAAAAAACGAATACGTAAAATATCTTGGCCTCGACTTTTTAACAGGAGATTCTCCAAAGCCGTACCGATATAGGGTGTTTGG
>JAKAKU010000101.1 GCA_021824385.1 bacterium
AATAGTCGTAAAGACGTTCTGTCCCCAGTTTACTTCCGACGTATACCATCCCAACGTTATCTGAATGCCTAATAACATCTCTCATCGTGATGTTTGCAAAGTATTGGTTGTTCCAAGTACGTATTACATAGGGGCCTACATGATACGCGCTTCCACAAATGTCACACTCAGTGTCGGGCCCCAAAAGTCCTGCATCAAAAGCTGATGCCATTACGATTGGCTTCATAATTGATCCGGGCTCAAATGAATCTGAAATAACAGGGTCCCGAAAAAACTCGTCTGAACTTTCAGCGTAATTTGCAGGCGAGTACGCCGGAAACGAAGCTTCCGCCAAAATTTCACCATTTCGTGGATTGATAACGGTAATACTACCAGCCTGGGCTTCATATTTTGTAAGTCCCTCTGCTAAATGTTTTTCAATACTGAGTTGCAACGCTTTATTGATACTGGTGACGAGATCTGCCCCTGAATATGAATTTAATTGAATGTCGTTATCGGAAACGACGGGAGAACCAAGTGCATTCGCTTGGGTTTCATACACGCCGCTTTTTCCAGAAAGAAGTAAATCATAGTACCCTTCAAGTCCAAAGTACCCAAGGTCATTACCATCGTCATCTTTGCCCACAAAACCCAGTAAATGCGCGCTCATCGAAGCTTCTGGATACATCCGTGTCTGTGCCTCATCAAAGCCAAGTCCGGGAATATGGAGACTCTCAATTTTTGCCTTTTGTTCACGGGTTATTTGGTTTTTTAATGGGAGCCATTGGGGAGATTTATTTGATAAAACCGACTGAATGCGTGCAGATTCACTCGATACGGCGAGTGTTTGATCAGGAAAACTTGGGGCAGTAAATGGAGCAAGTTTGATTGGAAGGGAGCTTTCATCGCCTTCAAATTGTGGACGATACATAAATAGTCTCCATGAAGGAATGGACCTCGTAAGTGGAGTGCCGTCCACTGAAAAAATACCACCACGTTTGGCAGGTAAGGTTGTTCTATTTGTTTGCTGAAGTGTGGCTAGTTCAGAGAGTGAACTCCCTTTTACAATTTGCCAATAAAACAGACGAGCTACGAGGCCGGTAACACCAATTAAAAAAACGATGGCCAAAATTCTGCTTCGATCTTTCATATTAACGATATGCCAAAGGAGCTTGAGCGCCTTGGATATATTGTGAAGTCTCTTTTACAAAGCCCATTTCTGAAATTTTGCCAGAAATCGCCGTAAGAGCTGTTTTTGCCTGAAGTTCTTCTGTTACTTGCTCAGAGTCTACAATTACTCGAGATGTATCATTTTTCACTGACTGAAGAACAGATGAAGTTGCTGTTGTAAAAATGGAAGTAGTAATAATTCCTGCAATTAACATTACTGGAAAAATTATATATTTTTTGTTGATCTGTTTTGTCTCTTTCATATTTTTTTAAATATTCTCATTAAGGCTGAACGACTTTTCGGATTTCTCTCTATTTCCACCTCAGTTGGAACGATAGGCGATTGTGTACTTATCGCTCCTAACTCTTTTTGTTCAAACTCTCGAAATAATTTCATGACTAACTTGTCTTCGAGCGAATGAAACGAAATTACGACTAACACTCCACCTGAATTCAAAACTTCTAGCGCTCCTCTTACTCCACTTTCCAGTGCTTCAAATTCACTATTTACCGCAATTCTTAGTGCTAAAAAGATTTCTGCCGATTCTTGTCGAGCTAGATTTTGTAAATCTGAAACTATTGCAAATGGCTTTTCTTTTCGTGCTCTCAAAATCTTTTTGATAATTCCTCTCGACTTGTGAATTCCGATGATTTTTTCAAAAAGTGATTCCAATTGCTTTTCTGACAGCGCATTTAAAAGCATTGCTGCAGTTACATCGGTGTCAGCAGGCGCGAGTCGTAAATCAAGTGGCTCAGTGCCCTTCTTAAAACTAAAACCTCTTTTCAAACTTTCGTAATGAAAATTTGAAATCCCCAAATCCATTAAAACTCCATCTACAGGGGCAAAGTTTTGGGACTTTGAAATAGCTACAATATTCTCAAACTTACCTCGGACAAGCGTAGGACAGTTGTTTACTAAACGCTCCTCCGAGAATTTGAGCATTTGAGAGTCTGCTTCAATTCCCAAAACTTTACCTCCGCGATTCAAAATCGCTTCTGAATGTCCCCCTGCGCCCAATGTTGCATCAATATATTTTTTGCCTCGCTTTACATTCAGCGCTTCAAGCACTTCGCTCAAAAGAACTGGCTCGTGAGATACATTACTTTCCATCTGCGAGTTGTTCGAGGAGCGCTCCTGCGTTCTCAGAAATATTCTGTTCTTTCGTTTCCCATTCAGATTTATCCCAAATTTCAATTCGAGACCCGAGTCCCAAGAACATCACTTCATCTTTGATTCCTGCATACCCTAAAAGGGTATCTGGTAAAACAAACCGTCCCTGAGAATCAAAACTCACTTCGAAAGCTGAACCCATGACAAATCGCATCGTGTCGCGTACTGCGGCAGTTGGTATAGTTTCTGTTACTGTTAGTCGTTGTAAAAGTTCACTCCATGCTTCCTCTGAGAGAAGCACTAAACATTTGTCGTACCATTTGGCCACAATACAGCTGTCCCCCAATTGGGAACGAAACTTCTTGGGCACGGCCACCCGTTTGCCCGAACCGAGTTGACTTATATAATTCCCTAGTAGCATATTTCACCATTTGTCACCAATCTTCACCATTATGAATAGTTTTCACGGACACGTCAAGGGGAAAATACACAAAAACTACACAGTGTTATGTAATAGGATGATGATTATTGAATGTAAGAATTAACGATTAT
>JAKAKU010000007.1 GCA_021824385.1 bacterium
TGCGATTACTGTGAACCAGAAGTAAAATCTTCGGTGACTACGGTAAAAATAAACTGGAAAAAACTACTCACAGGGATAGCTGGTGTTTCTGTGGTTCTTGGTTTCATCTTAAGCTTTTTACTTGTTTCGCCCGCACTAGTTAGCGGCATTTATTATCTTGCCATTCTCACTGGGGGTATTTATGTTATAAAGGGTGCGTGGAGAGGACTTTCAAAGCAAAAATTCTTCAATATTGACTTTTTGGTGGTAATTGCATCAGTCGGTGCAATGTATCTTGGGGAATTGTCTGAAGCAGCCGCAGTCATTTTCTTTTTCTCTCTAGCAGAAGCATTTGAAGAATACGGGGTCGATCGATCTCGTCGCGCGTTACAAACACTTCTTCATAAATCTCCACAAACAGCAACATTTCTTGATGGTAAGAATATAGCCGTAAGTGAGGTACAGGTTGGACAGATAGTGTCTGTGCGACCGGGAGAGCTCATTCCGCTCGATGGGAAAATCGTCAAGGGTTTATCTGCTGTCAATGAGGCGACGATAACAGGCGAATCCATTCCTAAAGATAAGCGTGAAGGCGATACTGTCTTTGCTGGAACACTCAATGAAAACGGGTACCTCGAAATTGAAGTCACTAAAGAAAGTAAAAACTCGACCTTTTCAAAGATTATTGCGCTTGTTGAACAAGCACAAAGGGCTAAAGCTCCAACACAGGAATTTATTGATCGTTTTGCAAAATACTATACACCTTCCGTTGTTGTGATTGCGGTTTTTATTGCAGTGCTGGCCCCTCTTGTAACAGGAGATTCTTTTTCGATTTGGCTTGAGAGAGCAATTATTCTTCTTGTGATTGCTTGTCCGTGCGCTTTAGTTATCGCAACTCCAGTGGCTATAACCTCGGCTATCGGTGGAGCTTCAAGAAAGGGTGTCCTTATCAAGGGAGGAAAATATTTAGAGGAGCTGAAAAAAGTTAAAGTCATTGCGTTTGATAAAACAGGAACATTATCACTTGGAGAACCGTACATTTCGGATGTTGTTGCTTTTAACGGATTTACTGAAGCGGAGATTCTAGAGGATGCGGCTGGTCTTGAGCAGTTTTCCTCGCATCCACTCTCAAAAAGCATTCTTGCCTTTGCTAAAGAAAAAGGAATCAATCCACACGGCATGCAAAACTATCAGAATATTGCTGGAAAAGGAGGTAAGGCGACATGTATGGTATGTGATGATATAGAACACTGTGTAGGTAATTTAAAACTTATGGACGCACACGGTATTTCTACTAAAGAAATTATTAAAAAAACTGAAAAATTTGAACAAGAAGGCAAAACAGTAGTCTTAGTAAGTGAAGGAAAACAGATAATGGGGGCCTTGGCTATCGCCGACAAAATAAGAGATGAAGCAAAAGAAACGATAGAGCAACTTAATAAATTAGGAGTAAAGAGTGTAATGCTTACAGGCGATAATCAGCATGTCGCTTCGTACGTGGCAAGGAAACTTGGTATATCAGAAGCTTTTGGGTCACTTCTTCCTGACGAGAAAGTTAAAAGAATTCAGATACTCAAAGATAGATGCAGTTCGGTCGCCATGGTGGGTGATGGAGTGAATGATGCTCCCGCACTTGCTCTTTCAAATGTCGGTATAGCTATGGGCACAAAAGGATCAGATGTGGCGATTGAAACTGCTGACATTGCTCTTATGAACGACAACATTCTTAATATTCCACAAACAGTCAGCTTAAGTCAAAAAACTTTAAGAACAGTCAAGCAAAACGTGACTGCTGCACTTATTGCAAAAGTCGCATTTGTGGTTTTAGCAGTCTTTGGTATTTCAAACTTGGGAATTGCTATAGCAGCTGATACTGGGGTGGCTATTCTTGTTATTTTGAATGGTTTGAAACTCTTTAAAACTTCTTAAATAAAGATCTGGCTTAAGGTTGAAAAGCATGGTATTTTTTGGTAAAATATATAACCTATGTGGAAAATAAAATGGGTTGTTTTGGTTGGAATTGTAATGCTTGTAATACCTGTTATAAGTATAAAAATCAAAGGTTCTGAACCAGAAACAATAAAGAGATTTGTAGTTAAACCTTCTAGTGATCTTCCGGAAGGGCAAATAAAGGAATATGAGGTAAAGGCAGGCGATACATTTGTAAAAGCATTGAATGAACAAGGTGTTCCGTATGAAGAAGCTACTTCAATACTTACCTACTCAAAAGAAGTTTTTGATTTTGCGAAAATAAACACTGGTAAGCTATTAAAACTGGTATTTGTTAATGAAGTTTTTGCCGCTATGGAATACCCGCTCAATAGTGATGAAATTATTCACGTCAAAAAAGATAATGACGGATTTAAGGTTACCAAGGAGGACATTCCTTATGTTGCGAAAACAGTAACAGCTAAAGGAATAATCACTGACTCGCTTTTTGTGTCAGGCGAAAGTGTCGGACTTGAAGATAAAACTATTTTAAAGCTTGCTGATATTTTTTCAAGTGATATAGATTTTACTACTGATATCCAAGAAAACGATTCTTTTTCTCTGGTCTATGAGAAACGAATGTTAGATGGGAAAGACGCTAGTGATGGAAAGATACTAGCGGCTAAATTTGTAAACAGTGGTATTATTTATACTGCATTCCGTTATAATGATAAATATTATAATGAAGATGGACAATCTCTTGTTCGTCAGTTTCTTAAGTCTCCTTTAAGTTATGCACGAATAAGTTCTGGCTTTACTTACAACCGAAAACATCCAATTACCAAACAAGTCAAACCTCACCGAGCAATTGATTATGCTGCTCCTAAGGGT
>JAKAKU010000018.1 GCA_021824385.1 bacterium
CGAACCTCTTCTAAACTACTTATCGTTTCTGGTCCTCCGGGTAGTGGAAAAGATACATTGGTACAAGCATTGTTACAAAAGTCTGACGCATACGGTGTTCCCAAGACTGCTACTACTCGCCCACAGAGAGCAAGTGAAATTGAATTTGATCCATATATTCGGTTAAGTGAGGAAGAATTTTTGAAAGAGCGAGCCAATGGACAGTTTATTGAAACTGATTTTCATGGTTTTTGGTATGGAAGTCCGATATCAGAATTACAGCGGGTTCAAAGTGAGAATAAAATTCCGATTATGCGTATCGATCCAAACGGTGCTGAAAGTATCTTAAAACTAAAAATGGTAGGAGCGGAAATGTTTGAGTCAACCAGTATTTTGTATACCTATATTGTTCCGCCCGATGGATACATGTTGTTTCAGAGACTCATGAAGCGAACCCTCAAGGACAACGGATACCAGTATGATCTGGCGCTCCACCAAACCCAAGCACGAATAAAAAGTGCCGTTCTGCCTGATCTTTCACATATGGACAAGGCCCACCTCATATTGCTCAACCCGCAAGGAGGGCTCTCTGATTTAGCTTCTGAATTTATAAATGTATTAGAAAATAAATGGTTTAATAAAAGAGAAGCGGCATAAGAGTTGCCTTATTTAGATAAGCTGTTTACAATGAACATCGCATGAATACTTTAGTCGTAAAACGAGATGGATCACGAGAGCCATATGATCCTGAAAAAATTGACCGAGTGGTGGTGGCCGCTGGAGTTACACCCGACCAAGCAACCGAGCTTGTGGCACGAATGAGTGCGTGGCTTAAAAATAAAAATGTAAACGAAATAAGCTCGCTAGAGCTCCGGGATAAAGTTATTGAAGAGTTACGCAACACCGACTCCTACGCTGCAAATATGTTTGAATGGTACCAGAAGACAAAAGAAAAAACTTCATAGTATAATAATACGTATATGGCACAGACCCGCTACAAAGAAGCATACGAACAAATGGTTCGCGACAACAAAGAAATATTTGATGACTTCCAAAAACTTCATGATGAATACGTTTTGAATGCAGCCAAAGTTCAGGATCAATTTAACGAAAAAGGGAAAGTTGTTATGGGCATTGTCCGAAAGTACGAAGATATTTTATGTAAGCGTAGTGAAGTGAACGGCTTCGGCGAGTACACGAGTAAGCTTGCCGAAAAATTCCAAGATGAGGTGAGAAAACACTTCCCTAAAATTGACGAGGTTGGAATAAAGCGAATGATTATGAAGCCAGTTGAAAAGTCAGGCAATACATTTGGACTTAGAAAAATTAATTTTAGATAAGCCTTACACCTGAGGTTTTCCAAGCGACAAGAAGCCCTTCACAACAAAGAAGCCACTTTGGTAGTATCCAGCCACCAATACAGATTGACCCTCTTTTATGCCACTGACTGGAAGTCGCGTATCGGCGGGAATATACATGTGGAGTTTCTCCCCTCTCAAGGTTTCAAGCAAAAATGCATTTTGGGTACGAACCTCAAGCGCACGCCCCGCATACACCATCATGGGCTTTTCTTCGACTGCATAGAGGGCTGAAAACCTACTTTGAACTAAGCGAGTATGAATTGGGGTTTTGGTAAACAAAAATCCAAGTACAAAGAAAACAACTGCGACTGATGTGAAAAGTGTCAGTAATGAGAGTCGATAGAAAACCTTGTAATATTCCAAAAGTGCAAAGGTGAGTAAAAAACACGCAAGAGCAAGTCCGATTGAAAACCAAGGCAAATGCTGAAACATAAACGCATTTCCAAAAACATGAATATTTGAAAGTTTAAATAAGGTGATACTCGCAAAAAATATACCAATTAGCATTGAGAGCCCAACTGCAAATCCCAAAAGTATGTTTCTCCACAAAAACGAGGATGAAGCGGTAGGAACTATGTGCTCGGCATGAATTCTCTCCATAACTCGTCCTCCCATAACGCTTTTCGATACATCTGGTGCCTTTTTAATTTTTCGCATAATTTTTTATTAAGGTTTTAGCAAGTCCTATCCGCGCGGAAACGCTTGACAGCGGTATTTGTAAAATATCCGCTATCTCATCATAGCTTTTTTGGGATACAAAATGCAGCACCAAGGATTCTTTGTATTTTGCGGGAAGTTTATGTACCTGTTTTTTAATATGTGCCAAAAATTCTCGGTCAGCAAACTCATGTTCTGCATCGTCTTCACCCGAAAGATCTTCGAGCATATCTTCGTATGTCCCGAGCTCCTGATGCTTCTTATGAAGCGCATTTTTAAGCACCCCATGAGTGCATCGGTAGAGAAATACTGAAAATTTTGTTCGAGGGTTAAAGGCATTAATATTTTTGAAGCACTCAATGAAAGCACTCTGCACTACTTCGTGCGATTTTATTTCGTTCAACAGGAGCGGGCGTACGTATTTAAGGAGTGGAATCTCATAGCGAGATACAAATTCACGGTAAGCCTCAAGATCTACCTCACGTACATAAATAGCCAAATCTTCATCGGGCAGCGACTTTACATCCATACATCCATCATACAGTATTGAGAGAAAATTTCACGCGTCGCCTTACAATAAGTGACGCAATAAACGTACTTCCTGCAGCAAACAAAATTGGGGTGGTTGGGCTAAAGGCAGCAGCCGCAAGTCCTCCCAAAATTGGCGGAATCGTTTGAGCGAGTGCCGTCACCGATGTGTTAATCCCTAAAATTTCCCCCTGCTCGGCACTCCTCACCGAGGCACTGAGAAGTGACAACAAGAAT
>JAKAKU010000096.1 GCA_021824385.1 bacterium
GAATATATCAATGCATTTACCGTAATAATTGAAATGATGAGTGTTGTTGCTTTTCGCGTCTTTGTACTTTTATATAGAAACACAAGGCCAGGTATTCCGAGTAGTACGATAGGAGAGTAATATATCCACGATCTCTCGTCACTTATATACAGAGTATAAATACCCTCAAGTTGAGCTCTTGAACTAAATGGTAGTTCGAATCTACTTTTAAGTGTTGGTTCTTGTACCAATTCAGTCGGACCGTTGACCGCTCGATCGGGTGAAAGGTCTGAAAAGGCGTCTGTTCTTCCAATATTCTGGGCAAGAGAACCAAAGTTTCCGGTCGTTAACTTGTTATAGTAAGCAAAACCAAGTAAGAACGGTAGTACACCAACAGCGAGCCAAAGAAAAGTAAGGTTCATTCGATTGAAACGTTGTTTATCATCAGCTGTTGTTTGTTTAAAATGTTTGATGAAAACAAAAAGTAAAACAGGCAAAAGCATAAGTGGATTAGGAATGTCGACCAAGGTGGCTATTCCAAAATACATACCAAAAAAGATATTTTTACTCCATGTTCTTTCTTCAAGAGCGTTTAGAAGTGCAAGTAAAATGAATGTGGTACTCATTTGATGTTGAGTAAAACTTTGGGCATAAGTAAGAGCATTTGTTGCAAATATAAATATGAAGCCAGCCAAAAGTCCAGAAGTGTAACTGGCTCCAAGTTTTTGTGACAATTTGGCGACTAAGAAGATATTTATAACGGAAAACAATGCCACTGATATATATGTGAATATTTGTGGGTAACCCGCTTTTAGCCCTAACATATAAAACGGAACTCCAATAAACGAAACCCCAGGTGTAAAAATAGAAACAAATTTGCCTTTGTACTGAACGACATCTGGGGCCGAAAACTTAGCCAAATCTCTCGACAAAGTAAGTGAGTGATCTTTAACAATTGATTCAGTAAGCGCATAGCGTGCAGTACTGTTGCTTGCCTCAAATGGCCCACCCAATGCAGTGCTATTTTCAGCTTGGTATAATACAGTATTTCCACTAATACCACCCTTCGCCGTTATACCGAGGAACAGCACTGAACATATAAATACAATAAGAGTAAGTAGTAAGTACGTTATTTTTTTCATATATATTATCCTAACCTTTTTTTAGTAGAACTCACAACATCCCAAGTAGCAGAAAAATGATTCGAATAAGAACGCGCGCGCATTTTTGTCCACGAGCCAGCAAAAAAAATAAATATGGATCCCAAAGGGTTTCTGATAGTTTCAATTAATCTTGATTGAATATGCTCTAGCATAGGCATTTCGTACTCTTTCTGAATTGAATCGCCAAATAACTTAAACATTACATATTTATTTGAATTGTTGCGGGTAGTCCAATTAACATAATCATGGAAATTATCAGGAAACTCAAAATAGGCGATTGCTGTTCTAGCGTGTTTGTATGTAAACCCATATTTTTTACAAGATAAAAACAAGAATGAGTCGACATTCCCTAAATTAGACATGTTTTGTGGGAACTTTAGCTTTGATATTAGGTTTTCAGATAATGCAATAATTTTTCCGTCACATGTCAAACCATTGTTTCCATTATCGAAGGAATATCGAGTTCGCTCAAAAGAACGAAAAGTTGATGTTATAGCATTTTGAATAAAGTTCTTCGGTTTTAACGGCTGCGGATTGCCACTCACGAGCCCGATACTTCTTTCATTTATAAACGGCTGAACTAAATTAGAAATAAAATCCTTACTGGTGACCAGAATGTCATCGTTTAACAACACAAATACATCGTCTCTAAATTTATTGAGCATAAATTTAAAACCATACGCCATACCTTTTCTCTGTTTTCTGTTAAAAACGCGTATTCTTTTATGTTTTTTTGCCAGAGCTAAAACCACCCCTGGTGTATCGTCACCCGGAGCGTCTATATAGCAGACAATGCTTTTTATACTGAAATTGGTTTCTTTTTGTTTTGATAAGGCAAGCAATAATCTGCCGATATTATCTGCTGACTTATATACAGGTATGCCAATAGTAACTTTTATATTTTTATTCATATTTAATAATTGCTTTTTTAGTAGACGACGAAATATCCCACACCCCTGATATTTTTTCTTTTTTTACCTTTGCCCTCAGCGCAATTACAAAATTAAGTAATATAAACATACTTACGCCAATGGGGTTAATCATAAATTCAGATATCGTAGACTTGACTAAAATTTTCTTAGGTATTTTGTATTCGGATACAGTCCATTCGCCAAAGATATTCTTCATCGATTCTTGGGATCTTAAAAATCGTGTGCTTTGTTTGATGTGGCCTCTTATTCGAGAAGGTAAACGGTAATATATTACAGACTTAGGAACATATGCAGAAGCTAACTTATGTTTCTTAGCCATAAAATATAAGTACGCATCTGTCCCTGGTGTTGAAGGGAGATTTATATATTTAAACAAAACTTTTTTTACACCCATCATTGAGCCTCGATATGAATACACATTGTTTCCGCCTTTCCAAGTAGTGGAGGCTCTTCGATTGATGTTTACACCTGAACTTAATATCTTGTACACAAGAGTAGTTTCGGGTACGGGCTTTGCATTTGCACTCACGACAGTTCGGTTTTCCTGACTAGTCAGAGTCTTTATCATATAAAACAGCGACTTGTTTGATAGAACACAATCAGCATCGATTAGTACAAGGATATCTGATTTAGCAAATCTAAATAATTCATTCATTCGCTCAGATTTGCCTTTCCGATCCTTGCGAGATATCACGGTAAGTAGTTTGCTTTTTAAAGAACGAGCAAGTTTAACTGTTTGGTCAGAACTTCCGTCCGAAATCACAATAATTTCCGCTAAACTAAAATTACTCATGTCTTGGCTTAGTATTGAACGTAGTACGTTTACTATGTTTTGCTCCTCGTTATAAGCAGGTATTCCGATTGTTACGGTTGGTTTAGTATTCATATTTGATTTGTATCTTTCAAAAATCCTCTTATTTTACAAACACTTGGCGAAAACATTAATTTAAATTCTCTAAAGTTGTGCGTTCCATCTACTCCGATTCGGGGAACGGCAAATATGTTTGTTTTTGAATTTATTTCACCATCTTGCACAGAAAGGGCCATTTTGTAACCTGCATTTTTTACTTGCTTTATTATGTTTGTGTTAAATCCTCCCTTGGGATATGCAAAATATCTAATTTTGATTCCAAGCTTTTTTTCAAGCGTTTTTTTGGATTTATTAATTTCTAACTCAGTGTTATTGTCCGATGTCAGATGTGGGTGAGTCATGGTATGGCTTCCAATAGTCCAGCCCGATTTGTGTAACTTTTTTATGTTTGCAAAACTCATGAGTGGCAGCTGATTTTCCATTTCAGCTCTATTAGCGTTTTTAGGATCAGACAAAACAAAAGCCGTAGGCTTAATATGCAATTTTTTGAACATATCTATGCTTTCCATTACACTCGTGTACCCATCGTCAAACGTTACAGAAAAACTCGGCTTTGTAATGACTTTTTTTCCTTTTATATGGTTTTCTATGTCGGTAAGCGTTACATATTCATAGCTCATTAAAAGATATTTCATTTGTTTTTCCATTTCACTTAATTTCACACTAAACCTCCACCCATCTGAGCCGATTGAGTGGTAACATAAAATAAACAAATTGTTATTTCGATTTAAAAGTCGGTCAGCATATCCCAAGGTAACAAATATGCATCGTCTGACTATTGACACTAATTTTAGGTTAAGTTTTTGCATGTTTAATTTAGTTGTTTTGACGACGTTACATTCCAATTTTCTTTTGCTTTTACTTTAAAAAAGGCTCCTATATGTACCGATGTAAGTACAAACAAATAAGCAGTAACGAGAATTAAATTAGATAATATATACGGAAGTGCCTTTAAAGCCCCTCTCAAATAAACTTCATTTGGAATGCTTAGTTCACTTTCGACAAAGTCTCTACCAAAGAATTTTCCATTATTTTCTCGTGTTTCCAAATATCGACTACTCTGTTTGTAATGGTCGGAAGGGTTTGATGGAAGCCGATAAGCCACGCTTGTATCTGCAACATACGCAAACTTTTTACCCGATTTGATACAAGCCAAGTATGAAAACATATCATCACCCGTAAACTTCTCAAAAGTTAATGTGTTATAAAAACTTCTAGAAAAAGCTCTTGCCGGACCATGACAGTTATATACATTATTTCCTTTTTTGAATTCTTGAAACAAAATAGATTTTAGGTGCATACTCACAAACAAAATCTGCTCAAAAAATTTACGAGGAGTCATTTCCTGCAAAGCAGCGGAAGTCATGCTCGCGCGACCCTTGGCAATTGGTTGAATAAGTTTTTTCAAAAAGAATTTATCGCTAATAGAAATATCTGCATCAAGTAGTATCAGATAATCAGTATCAGTTCTTTTGATAATTTCATTGAGCCGAGCAGATTTTCCGAGCCGCTTTTTGCTATCTACGACTCTTATTCTCGAATCAACTACACTTCTTGCAATACGGACTGTTTCATCACTACTACCATCTGAAATCACGATGATTTTTGACAAGGTATACCCATTGAAGCTTTGAATTAAAATCTCCTTTAACAAAAAGTCGATATTTTTCGCCTCGTTGTAGGCTGCAATTCCAATTGTTAATGTATTTTTCATAGGTGTATAAATTTTTTTACCTTTACTTGGCTATAATCTGTTTCTTCAATTAACCGATAATTTTTCTCTAATGCTGATAAGACGTTATGGTATTGGGTAGAACGGCAAAATTTTGTTTCTGTTTCTCTGTTTATTACAAACCAGATATAGTTGTTTTTAAGATTATTAAGTAAATTCACGTCTGGTTCTGGCAAAAATTCTCCTCCTCCTTGGTTGTAGCTTTTAGATGCTATCTCTATTGGCAACGGAGAGTTATTTGTTTGGTAATATTCATAGTCGAGTTTGCCGAAATATACATAAAAAACCACCACATCGTTTTTTGTGCCATGCTCTGTAATATATTTAGTGGCATCCTTCCAATCTTCACCTTGGTTTTCTAGTACAAAAGGTACGTGTATTGGCCCGACAGAATAACTATTCACAGCATTTGAATACCAGAATCCGAGTCTGATAATTGAAAAAACAATTAAGCAGGCGAGAATAAGATTATGCCAAACACGATTTTTAATCTGATCGACTGCGTTTGACACCAGTAATAAAAAGGCTGGTAAGACTACAACAAAATAACTCGATTGGTAAATAGGTTTTAAAAACGATAAGACCAACGAAATAAGAATTGGAACAAAAATCCACATATACAGCATCAAGTTTTTATTGTCTTTCATAAACACAATTCCTGAATATATAAACAGCAACATATATATAACAGATAGAGGAAGAAAATCTCCTGAGAGTAAATAGAAGGTACCGACAATATTTGAAAGTGTAGGATTCCCGATCCAGCTTGCTTGATTACTACGTAAGGAGGGTGCAAGTAACAACGGAATTAGAAAAAACAAGATAGCTGCAAATGAAAAAAAATATGTCTTAATGCTTTTCTTTACTATTGTAAAAGCACTAAGCGAAGAAAGAACAAATAACGCATATATATGCGCATATCCTGATAAAACGGAAGAAATAATGAGTAATGCCTTATATTTATTATTCTCTCTATATCTTAAAAATGAGTACACAGAAAGACATATCAAAAAAAGCGCCAATGTATAACTTCTTGCCTCTTGTGCATAAAGGACGAAAAATGTATGAAGAGAAAGAAGTAAACTCGATATAAACGCAATTTTACTGTTAAACATATATTTGCCGAGCTTATAGAACACAAAAACAGTCAATACTGCAAAAATTACAGAAAAGAGGCGAATGAAGTAATCTGACTGACCAAGTAGTATCCAAAAATGGAGCAAAACATAATACAAAGACATATTCGCTTCAGTATTCCAAATAGAATAAATAAGGAAATTCCAGTAATGAGAAACATAGTAGCTAAACGTTTCATCCACCCAAAAACTTTTTGCCTCAAGACTATAAAGACTTGTAATTGCTGCAAGTGCAACTGGTATCACCGGTGTGCTAATGATGTTAGTTAGTATATTATTTATTTTTTTCATTTGGTTGTTTGTAACGTTTGCCAAAAGCCGCCTTGGTAGCTGTCTTGATAAAATGGTGAAGCTATCCGTTGAAGTATTTGAAAAATAATGGCAATAAACACATAGTATGGCTCTTTTATAAAAACGGTAATTACACCTTTAAATTTGTTAAATAATGGAATTTTAAATTCTTCGTAAACGTACTCACCAAAGTAGTCTGCAATATTATTCTTAGTTGAGAGAAAGCGGGTTGTTTGTCTAAAAAATTCATTGATCGTTGACGGCACTGAGTAGTTTACAACTGCTTGTTCAGCAAATTTAAATTTATATCCAAGTTCTTTTGACTTTAAATATACATAATCTTCATCGCCTACCACTATTTGTTTTGGTATTTGAATACGCTTTGCTAAAGACTTACTTAATGCGGAGGCACAGCCCTTGTGATTGTTGATAGTAACACCGTTGTTAACGTCTTTGTGCGAGTAGTACCAAATATCTATCCATGTTGAAGCCATCTTTTGAACAAAATTATGAGGAGTTCCCGGCCTATCATTACCACCAACTAAACCAACTTTTTTATCAGAAAAAGCATTTACAAATTCGAATATCGTATACCTCGAACCAAGAACGGTATCGCCGTCTACAATAATTAATATGTCACTTTTATTTTTTTTGTAGAGCTGATTTAACCTTCCAATTTTCCCCAATCTCTGTCCGTCGTCTATTACTTTAACAAAAGTAAATTTTTTGGATAGCTTTTTTGCAACCCCCGAGGTATTGTCTGTACAACCATCACACATAACTATGGCCTTATTAATCTTAAAGTTATTACCCTTTTGAGCTGCTATTGAGTTAATTAACCTTGTGATATTTAAAGCTTCGTTGTGTGCAGGGATACCAATTGTAACTGTTTTTGTTTTTTTCATAATTTATAAATTAATTCCATACTCTAAAAATTCTTTGTCAAAGTTTGTGACTTCTTTAGAAAAATTGTGAGTTGTTAGGGCGTGTGTAGCACAGTAAATAATCATTGGTTTCAACAGGTACATCTCGTTTCTGTGTTCGTGTTTAGTCATTTTGAGAAATTCCCTTCTGAATGGCTTGTCGTTCCATATATTTAGAAGAGTGGTAACCTGTTCATAAAGTGGATATGTAAAAGCACACAGTTCCATATCTATTAGATAGATATTTTTGTTAGCCGTTAGGATATTGTCAAAATGTAAATCTCTGTGCGAGAAAACGAGTTTAGCCGCCTTTTTCCCATTCGACACAGACACAAATAGTTGGAAGGCACTCTTCAAAAAGAGAAAGAACAGGCTCGGGTTAACTACTATTGCTGTTAATAACAAGAAGGGATATAGAATAATATAATCAAAAAGGGATCTATTTGAAATATTAGATAGTTCAGTTGAGTTCATTTCAGATCCCAGATAATTTATATAGGCAACAATCCTTTTATACATTTCGATTTTTTTGGAAGTAGATATATTTTGGGAACTCTTACCACTAACCCACTCGATAAGTAAAATATACCTATTTTTTGATTCAACTACCTTGATAAGCGAAGGAATATGTATGTTTTTGTATTCAGGAGGTGTATTTCCTTTCAATCTTTTATTTACAGAGGTAAGTGACTTATAAATATTTGCTTCATTGACAAGTGAAAAATAACTGTAATTCTTATATGGAGCTTCCCATATTTTTGCAATAACCTTTTTCCCACTTTTATCCTTATATTGAGCAACAGCCATATCGCCTTCATTATTTATCTTAATCGTTTTTGCTAAAGTCCACGAACCAATTTTCTTTGGCACTCTAACACGAGAAGTTTTTAAGAAAGGAGCACGGATATGTTCGATTGCTTTAAACAGTAATAAAGATATAGTGTTATATTTTTTCATATTCCCTCTTTTGCAAAAACGTTTGATACATTAATTCGATCAACCTGCATTTCGAGTAAGTTATAAAAGTTGCTACTACTCACTTCCCAACTAAAATGTTGTGCCCATTCATACGCATTTTTGGATAAGAGTTTTCTAAATTCTGTATCTTTTACAATTTCCAGCATTTCCCTTGATAAGATGTCGGTATTTTTGGCCGGAACCAAAATGCCTGTTTTTCCATCTATTACAGAATCTTTGAGCCCGTTGGTGTTTGAGGCGATAACGGGAGTACCACATGCATTTGACTCAATAACAGTTATCCCCCAACCTTCGAATGACGAAGGTTGAATACTCACCCATGCTTTACTCAGGAGTCGTACTTTTTCTTCGTGATCAACACGACCGGTAAATATCACTTTGCCTCCCAATCCCAAACCTTCAACTAGCTGTTTTAAGAAAATCGATTCTTCCCCTTCTCCAACTATCAAAAATTTTGCGTTGTCATATTTTGCAACCACTTTAGAGAATGCCTTTATTGCAATATCAATATTTTTATATGCTTTAAGTCTCCCCAAATATATAAATGTTGGAGTTTTTGATTTTTTGCTTTTATAAAAAGTTTCTAAGTCTACCCCTGGATTGATAATATTTATTTCCCCTCTACAATTGAGCTTCTCAATATCCTTTTTGGAAGACATCGATACGGTTACAATCGAACAATTTCGATATGCAAATGGCATAAACTTTGATTCAAGTTGTTGGGTAATGAGCGCGATAGGAAGTAAACGTTTTTTGAGGTGCAACTCTTTAAGTAGAATTCCTTTGTGAATATGATGAATAAGCAGTATTGTTGGAACTCTTACATATAGTGGCGTGAAAAAAGGAATTCCATTTTCATTGTCTACAACAATATCAAATTCATTACGAAACCTAACGATGTAATATAAAAATGCCCAGACATACACCATATAAAAACCTCCTCGCCGCACAATACGAACTCCATCTATTACTTCGTGACGTTTACTTTTTCCATCATTTCCACAAAAGATGGTTACCTGATTGCCTTCTCGGACCCAACGTTTGGCGATTTCTTGCATGTAGATTTCAGCGCCACCTGCATTGATATGTTTCGTATCTCTCCAATTAAACACTAATATTTTTAAATTCTTTTCACTGGATTTTTTATTTTCTCCAGGAATTTTGGTAAATAAGCCAAAGAAATCGAATATGTTTTTGGAGGCCAATGCTATCGATCGATAAAAAATGCTTAATAAACTAATAATAAGAAGATGAACAATATTTATAATTACAACAATGGATATTACTTGAACAAGATTATTGTGAAATTTGTATATCCCTACAATTTGAAGTAGCGAAACCAAGAAACTTACGATAGGAAACAGATAATGATTCTTTATTTGATGGTAAGAGACGATATTAAGAGCAATTGTCGTTGCGACCATTGCCCCGGTATAAATGGCAAGAAACGGCACAACCGGCAATGTTCTTGAACCAAAAAGTAAAACAGTGAACGTGTTTCCGAAAACCCCAAAAACAATGAATGCTGAAATACTTGCAAGAGCAGTTGCCAATATGAGGTACTTGAACACTTTATCTGAGTTTTTGCCTGACCCTTCTGCTCTACTTACTAATGGCGTTATAAATTGCGAAAATAGCGTGCCGGTAAAATACACAATGGACCCAATGAGTGAGAGTAATGTGTATAATCCAGCGTCGCGAGGACTCAAAAACAACTTCGCTAAGAGAACATCTAAAGATAGAAACGCGACAGCTGAGATTTTTGCGAATATTGATGTTGCGAAGAATTTTTTTGGAAATGAAAGATCGGACTTCGATTCCTCCGCAATATCTTTTGCTTTCATTAAATACACAGTCAGACGATATATGGAAAAAGAACAAAACATCGAAAGTGGAACTGCGGCATACACAAGATCTGATTTATTAAATGAAACAAACAAATATGCAAAAACAAACTTGAGAATCGCCTCAACAATAGATGCCAACGCAATTACACCAAATCGTAAGTTCCCTGATAAAAAGCCACTATCTATTGCCGCGAGTATCCCGATAACCCAGACCGGAGCAAACAAAACAAATGGCAGTGGATCTTGAGACTTGAATACATGCATGAGCACCGGGGTAAGAAGAATCCAAACAAGCGCAATCGCAAAAGAAATCCACACCCACTTTGTGTTTGTTCTTGCCCAAAATTCTTTTATAGTCCTGCTATGTTTGCCGAGTAAATGCGCGCTTTTATACGTTACCGTTTTTCCAAGACCACTGGTAATAATTTGAGAAATTGAGAGAAAACTACCAATCAAACCGATCACTCCAAAAACTTCAGGAGAAAGCTGTCTGCCAAGATATGCGTTGTATAAGAAATTAAAGAAGTTGCCCGCAAATGAGGCAAAAATGAGAAATGCTCCAGACAAGCTCGCCTTGTTTAGATATTTCGCATATTTTCTGCGTCTCAGTGGAGACAGTGAATCACTCGCAAGAAGAGATTCTGTTACCAATGTTTTTGCACCAACCTGAAGTCCATGGTTTGTTTTTTCCCAATAGTGCGGCTTTGTGATAAGTTGCCACAAGGCCATTGCAGCGGCGAAACTGGTAATAAGCCAATAGAGCGGAATGAGGAATACAAACTTAATAAGCCCCCAGTGCCCTCGCTTGGCACAACCAATCATATAGTTGTAGATGTACATAAAGTTTCCAATAATGAGGGCAAAACCTGCCATGTAAAACACGAGGGGTGGGAAAAGAGACTCAATGGTTGGCCCGACAATCTTGTATGCAGCAAAGTAAGAAATAGTAATAAGCCACAAAAGAGGATTAATAAGCATGAAAGTCATACGCATTCCAATAACCAGCTGGAACACGAGGGCTTGGACACCAAAGGTCCTAAACAAATCGATGGGGTTTCGCATGTGCACCAAATACGTTTGAAAGTAACCCTTTATCCAGCGAGAGCGCTGTCGAATCCAGTTCCATACCCGACTGTTTGCTTCTTCTAATGTGGTGGAGTCGACAATTGCTGTTTTGTAACCACGCTTAAAAAGGCGCATTCCAAGATCGGCGTCTTCGGTTACATTGAAAGGATCCCATGCGTTGAGGGACAAAAGGTCGGCACGGCGAAAATGATTACTCGTTCCTCCAAGCGGAATAATACCTTCAATTGATTGAAGTCCTGGCAAAATAACGTCAAACCACAAACTGTATTCAGCTGTAAAAAGACGAGTTAACAAATTATCAGTTGAGTTGAAGTAATTAAGTTTGCACTGAATACAACCATACTTTTTCCCAAGTTTCAAAAACGAAAGATATACTTTTTTGAGTTGAAGTGGATCAGGCTTGTCTTCTGCATCGTAAATAACGACATACTCCCCGGTTGCAACCGATAATCCATAGTTGCAGGCCTTTGGTTTTGATTTAGGAAGCGAGTGAGGAACCACAACAATCTTAAAGTGAGAAGGGAGCTTCATTGCCTTTGCAGCATCTATTGTTTTTGTATCGTCTTCCTCAAGAAGCAATAGCACTTCAAGCTTGTCTTTTGGCCAATCAAGTTCTTCCATTGCTTCCACAAACTGAGGCAAAATGTGTGCTTCTTTGTAGAGTGGACACAACACTGAATACACCGGAAGCGATCTATCTTTGATTTCATTAATTTTTTCGCTTGAGACGACCAGCTCGGGCGGAAAATGAAGGCTTTTGAGGAGTACAAAGCTACTAAAGAGTACATCAATAAAGTAAATAAACGACAGAGCAGCAGTAAACGCTAAGGCTGTTGCAAAGGGGTTGATAATAACCCCAGCAAGAATTGCTAATACAACTACAAAAATAGCGGCTTTTTGTGCCGTGGTTGTAGTGCGAAGTGCCGACTCATGGTGACTCAGCTTTGTGTGAGTGATATAGCGCTTTTTCTTGTAAGCCAATCCCGAGCCACGCATCGTGTCATCCTCTGGCTCTATTTGATAGATTCTTCGCTTTGAAAAACGTAAATTTAAGGCACGAAGGCCAATTTCACAGGAGGCTCGCAAGACTTTAACATTTGACTGCCCGTTTGCCCGCTCCAAAAACTCCATATCCACGGAAGCAGTTGCATACCCCAATTCTCGTGCAGTGTGCAAAAGCGGCATATCCAAGGTCCACGGGGTTACGTCGGACTCACTAATATGAGTGATAATCTCACGTCTGAAAACTTTGATACCAGACTGAACATCGGTATCCATGCCCATAAGAAGCTTTCCAAATGCAAAACGATAGGCTTTTGATGCAAATTGGCGAATAAAATTGGTATGCCGCTTCGTGCGGTTGCCTACCGACACTCCATGAATAACAGCTAAATTGTACATTTGAGGTAAAAGCTCTGGCGGATACTGTAAATCGCCATCGATCATAGCAATAAATTCTGAATTTGTGCGCCGAGCTCCTTCTAAAATTGAATATGCCTTACCGGGCTTTCCATCCTTTTGGTATACAAAAAGAGGATATTTTTTGGATAAGTTTTGAAGAATTTCAAAGGTGTTGTCTGTTGAGTGATCATCGACAACTACTATATCATAGTCGATTCGGGCTTTTTTGAGTGCAGAATGAATCCTCCGAACGAGAGGAATAACATTTTTGGCCTCATTTTTGACAGGGACAACGACAGTTAATTTTTTCATAACGAGATAGAAAAAGAACCTTAGAGGGGCAACTTCTGAAGGTATAATATTATACTAGAGGATTGTATTTTTTACAACCGTAACTTGTGTACTCGTGGAAGTATATATCAAAGACGGCGTTATGTATATTTATCGGCGACGGTTGAAGCAGCCCAGCTTTCTGGTTTGGTTTTGGCCGTGTATCCGTTGCCAGTAACCATCCCGACAACCTCACGAATCATTTCGCGAGTGGGGCCGACAGTCCCCACATCGATATGAATTTCTAGCTCGTAGTGAGCACCTGACAAGAGGAGCTTGAGCTCGGGTACAATTTCATTGGCAGTCCGAAGCGAGGTGAGTGTTTCGGTATAGATTTTTTCACGCAAAGAAGGAGCACGAAACAGCTTTTCTTTCCTCCAAAAATAGCGGGCACCACTCCCCACCTTGTGCACAACAATTGCCGTGACAAAATCACACTGTTTTTTGTTATTTACCACCTTTACCAAAGAGTCAGTACCAATAATGAGGCGATAAAAGGACTCGGGGTCTTCTTGTACAATGCGGGCAATGTCATGAAGCATTTCTGTAACACTTCGTGCGCCTAATGTAGGACTTTCAAAATGAGACTCCATAAACAAGTTTGTTTCTTCGAAAGAATAAATTATTGAAGTACCATGAGTACTGCAGACACTCCAAAGGCTGCAAAAACAATATATTCAAGCACAATCAGCGGGGTGAGATCGCGGTGAATAAAATGGTACACCACTCCCCACACCACATGGGCCACCCCAATTCCGGCAACAATTCCCGTTTGAAACACTCGATCAAATGAAAAGGCAAAAAAACCAAACGCTCCCATGACAAAGATAGCAAAAAGCGGAATATAATACGGTGTTTGTTGAATAAGTTTATGCATGATGTTATATAATTTGCCCCACTTTTACTGCAATGATAAGGCCTAATATAAGGCCAAAAAAAGCAATTTGCGCGAATGACTTACTCCCCTTTCTGTTAACTCCCTTGTACCACATGACTCCTGCATCTACGACAAGTGCGAAGAAAATAAATCCAACAACCCCAAATGACAGAATTTTGGCATAGTCGTAGGGAGAGGCTTCAACGGTAGGCACAAACCGCTCAGCGGGTTCTGGAGCGGGAGTAACAAGTGCTGGTGTAATTGCTTCAGGCTTGGTTTCAGCGGTTGCACTTTTAACTGACTTGTCTTGTGCCGCTGCAACCGGAACCGAAGGAGAACCAGCTAGTGTCGTTCCAAAAAGCTGGACTATAATAGTAGTATCTTTTCCATTTAGGTTGCCATCTACTACTGCCACTCCAATTTCTTTGTACCGGTCGGACAACATATTTTCTCGATGTGAAGGCGACGCCATCCATGCTTGTACCGCAGAATCTGGATTTGAAAAGTCTCGGGCTAAGTTTTCACCTGCATAGCGATACTTGTAGCCTACTGCCTTAAAAAAGTCCCACGGCTGTGTGCCATCGGGTGCAACGTGTGCCCAGTAACCCTTTGCAAGCATATCTTGCCCCTTGGCCTTGGCTGCTGCATCTAGGGTTGCGTTTTCTTTCAGTGTCGAAAGGCCGTTTTCATTTCTTTTAATGTTTGTGAGCCGAATTACTTCAGTTGTT
>JAKAKU010000114.1 GCA_021824385.1 bacterium
TGGTTTAATTACCAAAGCAGAAAAGGTTGATGGTGGCTATCTTCTTAATGGCGCCAAAATGTGGATTACAAATGGTACAGTTGCAGATGTTGCAGTTGTCTGGGCAAAAATGGATGGTGTTGTTCACGGTTTTCTGGTGGAAAAAGGAACAAAAGGATTTGAAGCCCCTGAAATGAAGGGTAAACATTCGCTGAAAGCTTCAGTCACTTCTGAACTCATTTTCCAGGATGTATTTATTCCCGAAGAGAACATTTTGCCGAACACACAAGGATTGAAATCTGCACTTATGTGCCTCACACAGGCCCGCTACGGCATTGCATGGGGCGTTGTTGGCTCTATGATGGCTTGTTACGATTCGGCGCTTGAATACGCTAAATCTCGTGTTCAGTTCAGCAAACCAATTGCCGCTTATCAGATAACTCAAGAAAAACTTGTTTATATGATAACAGAAATTACTAAAGCTCAGTTACTCAATCTTCAGATGGGGAGGTTAAAAGACAAAAATCAGTGTAAACACACTCATGTTTCGATGGCAAAAAGAAATAATTGCGAAAAGGCTTTAGATATCGCGCGTGTAGCTCGGGAAATTCTTGGTGCAAATGGAATTCTGGATGAATACCCGATTATGAGGCACGCTAATAATTTGGAATCGGTGAAAACTTACGAAGGTACTCACGAGATGCATACGCTCATAATTGGAGAGGACATAACTGGCTTTGCTGCGTTCGATTAGAACTTTGAGACCACCTTGTGTGGTCTTTTTTATAACTATTTGGAGATATAAATGAAAGAGAAGATTGGATTTGAGGGACTTACTTTTGATGATATTCTGCTTGTTCCTGCTAGGTCATCAATTTTACCAAGGGATGTAGAAATTTCTTCCTACCTCACCCGTGAGATAAAATTGAATATTCCATTTCTCAGTGCAGCAATGGATACTGTAACAGAGGCTCAAATGGCAATTGCAATGGCTGCGCAAGGTGGAATTGGGATCATACACAAGAATATGTCTATAGAGAAGCAAGCTGATGAGGTTGATAAAGTTAAGCGCTCAGAAAGTGGTATGATCGTAAATCCAATAACCTTAACCCCGGATCGTACAATTCGTGAAGCTGAAGAATTTATGTCTAAGTATCATATCTCAGGAATACCGATTGTTGAAAACACTGGAAAACTCGTTGGAATACTTACTAATAGAGACCTTAGATTTGAAACCAATAGAGATTTACCTGTCTACGAATTAATGACCAAAGAAAACCTTGTAACTGCTTCTCTGGGAACAACTTTAGAAGATGCTCAAAAGATTTTACATCGCCATAGAATTGAAAAATTACCAGTTGTTGATAAGAAGGGAATTATCAAAGGTTTGATAACTTATAAAGACATTCTGAAGAAAAAGAAATTCCCTAACGCTTGCAAAGATGATCTGGGACGTTTGCGAGTTGGAGCAGCCGTTGGAGTAACAAAGGATACAATGGAACGAGTAGAAGCTTTGGTAGCTTCAAATGTAGATATTTTGGCTTTGGATACTGCTCACGGTCATTCTGAAGGAGTTTTGAAAGCTGTAAGGGAAATCAGAAAAAAATATAGATATGTTCAAATTGTGGCTGGAAATATCGTTACAAAAGAAGCTGCTGTGGAATTAGAAAGTATTGGTGTTGATGCGGTTAAAGTAGGAATTGGAGCTGGATCAATCTGCACTACAAGAATTGTTGCGGGTGTTGGCGTCCCTCAGATAAGTGCCGTAATTGAAGTTGCTAAGGCGTTAAAGGGGAAAATACCAGTTATTTCTGATGGTGGAATTAAACAGACAGGTGACGTAGCAAAAGCGATTGCCGCTGGTGCCGATACTGTTATGATGGGTGGAATGTTAGCCGGCTGCGATGAAACCCCTGGAGAGAAAGTTCTTTTTGAAGGTAGAAGTTTTAAGGTTTATCGCGGAATGGGCTCACTTGGTGCAATGAAGCAAGGCAGCAGTGACAGGTATTTTCAGGATGTTGAAGAGGATATTAAAAAATTAGTACCGGAAGGAATTGAAGGCAGAGTTCCTTATAAAGGAACCTTAGCGGAAACAGTATACCAATTTATCGGTGGACTTAGAGCAGCTATGGGGTATTGCGGTTCAAAAAATATTGCCGAGTTTAAGGCTAAAACAAAATTCGTTAAGATTTCTAATGCCGGTTTGCGCGAAAGCCATCCACATGACGTGATGATTACCGAAGAAGCACCAAATTACCAAACTACTCAAAAACATTAATCTTATTCTGATATGTATAAAGTTTTAGTTCTCTCATATTACTACCCGCCAATGGGTTTAAGCGGTGTTCAGCGCACACTCAAATTCACCAAATACATGTGTGAGTTTAACTGGCAACCAACTGTAATAACTGCTGGAAATGTAGCTTATTATGCTCATGATCTTTCACTCTTGAAGGAAGCAGAGGAAGCTGGAGTTGAAATTATCCGTACGGATGCTTTTGACGTGAATTCTCTTCTTGGAGCAAAATACAAAACTATTAGTATGCCAAAAGAACTTATGCGCAAGTTCTTATCAAGATTAAGCAAGACTTTTTTTATTCCTGACAACAAAATTTCTTGGTCAAAAAAAGCATATAAAGCTGCAAAAGATATTTTAACTAAAGAAAAGTTTGATATAATCTACGTTTCGGTGCCTCCATATTCTCAGTTCCTAACTGCCGCAAAACTAAAAAGAGAATTTGGTATTCCATTATTTA
>JAKAKU010000038.1 GCA_021824385.1 bacterium
TGAGACAAAGCCTCAACAACTCTCCTCGTAGCAACGGCTTTTGGCTGTTTGAAGCTACTGTGAATCGAAACAAGTGCAAAATCCAATACCTCCAGAGCTCTATCAGGAATAGCGAGACGACCTGTGGGAAGTATATCGACTTCCAAGCTATTGAATACTTTAAATGCTCGAGTATTTTTATTACCTGACAAATTTTTCACAGTTTTCACAAGCTCGAAATTTAACTTTGCTATTACCTCCCGCTTCTTTTCAAGCAAAGCAATTGTTTGTACTCCGCTGTGTCCTTTTTGGCTTGGGTTGTGCTCGGTAAAGGCAATGTATTCGTAATTAAGGTCAATGGCTTTCAATGCAATCTCTTTCATACTACTGGACCCAACATCATGACTTGTTTCTATATCAAAATCTGAATGAATCTGTAAGTCTCCCTTAATGTCATCAAGGGTTACAAGGTGTGGGAGGTTTTTAGTGATCGCTGCAGACAACTCTCCACTATCTTCACGAAGTTCAGGCGGTATATATTCAAGATCGAGGGCGTTATAAAACTGTTTTTCGTCTGAAAATTGGTAGAGCTTAAGTTTTTTATTAAAATGATCTTCATATTTCTTTGAAAAGTCCTTGTTTGTACTCTTAATTCCGTATTCAGACAAACTCAAACCCTTCTTTAAGGCATATTCACGTAGTGCGATATTGTGATGTTTTCCCCCAGTGAAATGCTGAAGGAGCGAGCCATATGCTTCAGGCGGCTGAACCATTACATCGATCTGAACATTGGCCGGCAGCAAAATTGAACAACTGTGCTCGCCCCGCTCAATTACACGATATATTCGTGGGTACTTTACAAGTTGGTCAAATACCGGCTTTGACTCGCGTGCAGATACTGAGATATCAATGTCCCCGACTGTCGAAGCCTTGCGGCGTAAACTGCCCAACGCATCTATGGAAAGCACCCCAGGAACCTCCTTTAGCCATGAAATAAGATCTGTTGCGATTTCGTCAGCCTCATTGATAAGGACTCGTTCGGGAGGCTTCACTTGATATTCCTCTATTGCCTCAATAATGTCCTTTTGTGATTCTTCGCCAAAACCATCGAGGGTTGCAATTTTGCCGCTTTTTGCAATTTTGAGTAGATCGGCAAGTGCATTTTTATCAGAAAGAGAAAACTCTGTAGATAAGCGATATGCTTTTTTAGGCCCAATTCCCGGCACCTTCATTAAAGCAAACACCGATTTGGGTAGTTTTGAAAGCATATCCTCAAAATGTTTGGATTTACCTGTTGAAAAAAGTTCTTTCAGATGCTCAGAAATACTTTTTCCCACCCCTGGAATTTCGTTAAGCTTATTTTCATCGTAGTAGTCTTTCGCCTCAGAACTCAATTTTTCCACTCCATCTGCAGCCCGCTGATAAGCAATCACTTGGAAACGATATCTGTCCTCATCCAAAATCTGATACGAAGCTGCCACATCTCGAAGAAGTTCTGCCAAATTCACGTTATTTATTTCAAAAGACATAGCTTTATATTACCATCGTTGCCGGCTGGCGCAAGAAAAGGTATAATACCCACAAACCCCTTTGGGGTGGTAGCTCAGTTGGTTAGAGCGCTTCCCTGTCACGGAAGAGGTCGAGGGTTCGAGTCCCTTCCATCCCGCATAGTATCTTATATCGTTTACCCCTCTTGACAATGACTCCTTACTGATTTACATTCAGTTCAAGTGAAAGAACTGTGATTTTGTTGAATAAACTCAGCAGTTCACTTGAATGAACATGAAAAATATTTTAAAAAGCTTTCGACTAAACGAAAACAATATTAGTATGCTTCTTGGAGCAGCTGTTATTGTTATTGTCGGATTTCTCGTTGTGAACTATTTCAGAAATATTGATGACAACGGAACAACACTCCCTTCTGGTGGGACTTCAACTGAACAAACTGCAATAAAACTTCCCACATCTCATGTTGTAGAAAGTGGAGAAACGCTCTGGTCCATCGCCGAGAGGTATTATCAGTCCGGATATAACTGGGTCGATATTCAAAAGGCAAACAACCTCACGGATGCTTCAGTTATTACAAAAGGACAAACACTTACCATTCCAAACGTAGAAGCAAAAACCGCGACAACAAACAAGCCTACACAGGTTGTCGCAGAGGCAACTCCGTCAGCTTCACCAGTTGCCGTTGTAAGCCCGACACCAACGGAAGAGATCACTCAGGCTACAACAAGCGGAACCACCAAGGGCGGAGTCGAAATTGGAAAGGCAGAAAACGCTCAAATTGCCGGTGACTCGTACACCGTTGTTCATGGGGACAACCTTTGGACAATCGCAGTCAAAGCTTACGGAAACGGTTACAAATGGACCCAAATTGCAAAGGCAAATAAGCTCGTACATCCTGGTACAATTCATGCAGGAAATGTACTTCAAATTCCTCGATAATTTTAGCGCTTCTGTCTCGTGTATTCTTCAAACAAATAATCTATTTGTGGCTTAACATAACTCATTCTTTTTGTGAGTTCACTGGGGTCAACTTCTCGCTCATTTTTGTACGCTTCTGCGTCTTTACCAAGAATAAATGGGTCTTCCCATGAAAGCCAATCTACATATTTAGTCGCCAAAACATCTTTGAGTAAATACACGATTTCCGCGGTTACAACCAAATCTTTTGACTTAAATAGGGGAATAACTTTCTTCAGTTCTTCTGCACTCAAAGCGAGGTGGCACCAAGCAAAATCAAGCACTTTATCAAAGAGCATCTTTCCCGCTTGAGTTACCAATGACTCTGCAGCCCAATAGATTTTCGGGTGCGTTGACCACGCTTTGTCTGAACGCATAAATAGTACTGGGCCCTGAACTTCTTTTAAATCATCCAAAAATGCATCAGTATAATTAATTACGGCAAATGCCAGGCGATCGGGACTACATAGATGCAGTATTTCATCGTTATTACTCTTTTCCGCTGCACTCTTAAATGCCGCAATAAAGTGTTCACCGATTGAAGAGTTTGGATCATTTTTGTTAACAACAAAAAACTTTGAATTCTCAAAAAATTCCATTGCTTCTTTGTTGAGTGATTCCGTTTGAGGAGTAACACTGACGTAGGCAGCAGTAAAATTCGCCTCCAGTATTGGAAGTGTCTGCTTAAGAAACTTTAATTCAACATTTTGAGGGTCATGAAAAGGAAAGACTAACGAGGCCATGAGCGGGTACCGGGAATCGAACCCGGTCCTAATCCTTGGGAAGGATTCATTCTACCATTGAACCATACCCGCACGTCGCAACTTGTTACGCACGCTTCATCTCGCGATACGAGATTTTAGCTTTGCTTCACAGTTTCTCCTTTTCAAAATTGCATAGCAATTCTGGTTTACGAAATAAACAGAGAACAAAGGTATTATATCAATCTAGAAAACTTGAAGCTAGTTAAAGATTTCCGCAGGAAACGTATTCTTTAATTTGTGAAGCTGATTTGTGAACATTCAGAACAAGTGGTCCTTGTGATTCTAAATCTTTCAAGCTTACTTTGAGTGTCGTGTCAGATACTCCATTTACGACATTATTGAGCGGATATTTAACTGCTCCGGTATCGATACACGTTCCAAGATGGAGATGTGCCGGTTGGGAAATTCCTCGTGGAGCATTTTTTACAGATACACGCACCCGAGCAACCCCATTTTCTTCAGTAATAAGTGCATTTCCGTATTCACCAGAATTGTTTTGTTCATTCAACTGTACTGAGAGCTCATTGGTGTTCATCATAGTGTTTCCTGTTCTCGAAACGTTCATGCCCATCTGGTTTGCGGTAAGAGCAGTTTCACGAGACACCTTTACAAAAAGCGTATAAGAAATAATAAGTACTGCTGCTGCGAGAGCCAAAAGAAGAAGTGAACTATTTTGAGTTGGTTCAGAGCGTTTCTGAACAGTTGTCTTCGTGTTTGCTGTTTTCTTTTTAGAAGCCATATATAAATATGGTTTTTATTTATAACGCTGTCAAGAGGAGATTTGGTATAATACACTTGTTTTCAAAAACGATTTTGTCTAACAAAATCGAAAAGGAGCAACCGAAGAGCGCCAGATTTAAACACGAAGTGTTTTAAATCGAAATACGAGTCGAGTTGCGACGTGCCGACGTAGCTCAGGGGTAGAGCAGTGCTTTCGTAAAGCAGAGGTCGGTGGTTCAATTCCACCCGTCGGCTCACATTTTACATTCATTTAATTTGCTATACTGTTCTTACACATGGCTGCAACCTCAAGATTGGTGAAATATGAGCGAAGACAGGCAGTCCGCTCTGCCCTTCTGTATTTGGTACTGACTGCATTAATTTTATTTGGGATAACTCGTTTTGGTACACAAGTCGTTACCAGTATTACCGGATTCTTAACGAGCGGTAAAGAAAACACGGAAAGCGTTTCAGATCTCGTTGCACCACCACAAATAGATACTGTCCCTGAAATTACCAATCAAAAAACGATAACGGTGCAAGGATCAGCGCCTTCAGCACAAACAGTGCGCCTCACCTTAAATGGTGAGAAACAAGACATTGTTTCAAATTCTCAAGCACGGTGGAGTATTTCCTTCGCACTCCATGAAGGAGACAATACTGTGAGAGCTCAAGTAGTCGATAATCAGGGCAATACCAGCCAGGAAACAACTGCATCAATATTCTTAGACACGGTCCCTCCTACGGTGAGCTCACTGATACCCGATGATGGGATTACAAAAACCGGGAAAAAGGAACAGAATTTAGAAATTAGTGGCCAAACCGAGCAAGATGCATCTGTACGAGTAAATGACCGCATCGCAGTGGTGAATGGCCAAGGCCAATTTAAAACACAGTTGCAACTGACTGAGGGAGAAAACGTTTTTACTATTATCGTAACTGACAGAGCAGGGAATACTACACAAGAAATTCGGCACGTTACTTTTCTTCCGTAATTGGCCTGAGGCATAAACACAACACTATCCACATACATACCCATGGGTAAAATAACGTATTAGTAAACTGGGTATGCAACAAAACTGCCGTAAAAACCGATAATACGAATGGATTCTTATTTGATTTAATTAGTTGAATGATACCCCACGTAACAAAAAGTACACCAACAATACCCATGGTGGCAAAAATAAAGACCAGGCTATTATCTGCACCTGAGCAGGAATGAGAAAACAGTACTGCTGATGTGTCAAGATTGTTAGAATTCTTCACATAACAAAGGTTGTTATACCCCACACCAAAAAGCGGACTAGCCTTCCCCAGAGCAATTGTTTCTGAAGAATTCTGAAACTTCGAGATAATAGAAAAAGTTCTCTCAAGTTTCACACCTTCTCCGCCATCTGGCCGGGGCAAAAGCGTTAAGGTAAACACAAAAAGAATGGTTGCTATGACATATTTCAGCTTAATTTTTCGCTGTAAAAAAGTATAAACAACAAGACCTGCTAAAAGCGATAAAAAGCTTGCGCGTGAGTATGTAAGCAGGAGTGAGATAGACACTACGGCTATACTTATCCCTTTTACTAAGTTACTTTTGGGTCTCCAATAGAGCCCCATAAATAAAAGTGAGAGGACGAGCAATATTCCCGTAAAGGCTGGGTCCAGAAAGGTTGAAATTAGCCTAAAATAATGATCATCCCAACCCAATATTTTTAGAAACCGTGTATCGGGAAGAAGCAGATATTGAATAAGTCCAGATACACTTATGATAAGAGCATTCATTATAAAAAATATCGATATTTCCTGACTACTTACTATCCGATCTTTCCACAAAATATAGGCGAACATAACATAGGTACACGCACGTAGGAGATACAAAAATGATTGCAAATACACAATATCGAAATAAAGCATTCCAAACACATAACTAAAGAGGAGTATTACAACGAACTTAAAAACATCACTATATATAAAGTCTTTTATGAGTGTTCTTTTTTCTACAAAAGAAAGCACCACAAAGAGCAAAGCGAAAAAATCAGCAAAATGAATTGATATGAGTGAGTGGAGTGAAAGTGTAATGAGCAGTGCCGGAATCTGGCCAAATGGAAAAACTGCAAGGTACAGTAAAAGAATAATTTTTCTTAAGCTTTGTGTTTTAACCATATATACGTCCAAGAAAGAAATGAGTGAAAGCTCATTGTAACAGCCAATACAAACCCCCGATTACCATCCAAAAATCCTAATCTATATACAAAATTATAAAAAAACTTTCCCAGAGGCCACACGAGTATTTTTATAAGCGATGACTTCTTACCTTCTTTTCTAAGCATATCAGCGTGAATTTTTGCCCGCTCCCCAATGTCAGAAAGAAACTCGGCGTATGTTTGGTGAGGAAAATGAAGAAGTGGACTTTTAAGATACGAAACGTTTGCCTTTGTATTCCATGTCTCATGAATATTACGACTCCATGTACCAACATCTCGCTTTGCTAAACGAAGAATATGACCTTTGCCGAATGATCCAAATGTTGCAAGCTCACCAAAAAACATGGGTTTATTCCATAAAACATCTACCCTTCGAATAAAATATGCAGAGTGCTTTTCGTTTGTAACTATCTGAAATAAAATTTCATTTGAAAGTTCTTTGGTAACAACCTCATCTGCATCTACAAACAAAACCCATTTGCCGTGAGTTTTTTGTAATCCAAAATTTCGCTGTTGTGCAAAATTTTTATTTAGAGAATGAATATAAACCTTTGCTTTTGCACCTCTAGCAAGTTGTACTGTTCGATCTGTTGAATTATCATCGATAACTATTATTTCGTCGCAAAACGATAAACTTTGTAAACATCTTTCAATGTTTTTTTCTTCATTTTTGGTAATAACTACCGCACTAAGTAATAATTGGGTCGATGTCATATTTTATTGTTACCGTTAGTCCTCCTTCTGAAAAAATAATTTTCTCATCAGGTTGAACGTTGTTGTTCTCATATATCGTATAAATAAGTGGACTATTTGAAACCGGCTCATTACCTTTTTTCCACAAAAGATATATATAGTTCTGGCTATAATACTTTTCAAAATGGTCGTACGGCCCAATACGAATAAGTGAAAAATTTCTTCCGTGAGCGTCGTCAACAATTGCAGATGCAGCCTTTAGCTGTAGCTGATATGGAACTGGAGCAGTGATTACTATGCTATTTTGATTCTCATAAAACCAGTTTGCAGAAAAGTAAAATGAAAAATTGTACGTTACAAATAACAATGAAAGAAAAAGTACTAATGAGACTTTTTTAAGTTTAGAAAGACCAATCGAGACAAGAATTATGAGTACCGGGTACAGCGGCAAATAGTAGTGCGTAGGTGGCTCCCCATGAATAAATATTGCTATATATCCAAAAATAAGTAAATTTGTAAGTAAGAGAACGGTACTTTTTTTGCCTCTATATTCGGCAATAACCCCGCGAACGGTGAAAGTAAGAATAATAAAAAGGACTATTAATGAAACAAAATACGGTGCATTTGCAGGCAAAAAGGCAGATTTTAAAAATTGCAATCCACTTCCTACATTTGTTTCAGCAACAGAAGAATTAATATTGTTTTTTGGAACCAATCCCACAAAACCTCCAATTCGATACGGAATCCACAATAATGCATTCTTTAACATTACAAATCCGCTGAGCACATTATATAAAATAAATGGGATACTCCCGAGTATCGTCCCTTTTATGAAGTTAATAATTGTTTGTTTAAAATACGCTTTTTCGTTAAAAACGAGGAGTAGTATGGCAGGCACATACACAATGGGAGTTAGGTGAAAGTTGAGCAAAATAGCAAAAAACAAACCGGATAAAAAATATTTCTTTCTAACAAGAAAGTAGAACAATGGATAAAAAAGGAGAAGGGTCAAGCTAAAAAACCTACTTTCATGAGCAAAACTTATGTATGCGGGTGAAAACGCTATTAAGAAAGAGCTTATAATTGCGATTTTTTTATTAAAGGTATTTTTTACTACCCAGTAGTTAACAACAATAAGGGCAGAATGTAAAAATGCAAACGAATATGCAACACCAATAGGATCATATTTTGATAACAACAATATTGGTGAAAAGAGCCAGTAATAGAGTGGTCCAAAAGACAGCCACGGGTGTGATGTAGGTGGGCCCAAAAGTGGGATGACACCGGTTGTAAAAATATTTTTCATAGCCAGGTAGTTATCACCCAGTTCACCATGAAAAACCATATTTTCATGAAGTTTAAAATATCTCAAAAATGTTCCAATTGCGAGAACCATAAAAAGAAGTGCTTCATACTTACCAAACCGAGCCACACTTTCTACGAGTAGAGCCTTAAAGAGCCCGAAATGTTTTCGAAAGTAATGTTGCCTGCTTTCAACAAAGATTTTTTTAATTTTTTGATTTTCAATGTTTTCGGTGCTTTTGCCGACTGAGTGTAAAACGGTAGCCGTATTGATAATCCACAATTCCCAACCGTTCTTTTTAAGGCGTCTGCCCAAGTCACTTTCTTCATAGTATAAAAATAGCTTTTCATCATACGAGCCCGCTTCAATGAGTGCTTTTTTTCGAAAAAGTGCAACAGAGCCAGCAACTGCCCATACTTGCGTTGGTTTTTGTCGTATTTCAGGAGTCAAATAATACGCTCTTGAGAACGGATTATGTGGGAAAAATTTATTTAAAAAAGAAAGCGAAAAAATTGCTCTAAGTGGAGTTAATTCTCCAGTGCCCAGCGGTATTTTTGTTCCGTGTGTTATCTGATACGCGGTACCAACTGCAGCAGCACCTTTGTGAGTTTTTAGAAATTCATGCAGTTTCTGAATAGTATTCTTTTGAACAACTACATCAGGGTTTATGACCAGCACATACTCCCCTGATGCATTTGATATGGCTAGATTATTGCCGGCTCCATACCCTCCATTTCGACGAGCTTTAATTGACCAAACTTTAGGATACTTTTTTATAATTTCAGAAACATGCGATTCGCCTTCGTTATTGTCTATTACAATGGTTTCGTGGTTTGGAGTAAATGTGCTTGTGTAAATTGCTGACAAACACTTTTTAAGCTGCAAATCTGCTTTATACGCAACGATACAAATAGATAACTCTGGGCGTTTAGATTGTTTCACTTTTTGCATAATGCAATTAAATATTCGGCAGAATCAAGATTATTTTTGCTCATTATATAGTCCGACTTTGTTACGTGTTCTTGCTCTTTCCTTCCAACCAAATTTCCGACATATTTCCATACAAACTCTTTTGTGTCGCCATCTAAAAGTTTTCTAAACTTTAAAACATCAATATCAACAAGAGCCTGACGAACTTTTTGGGAAAACATAAATTTGTTTACACTCTGTAATGCCTTTTTACTTTTTCTCTGACCATAAGTAGTTACCTGAGAAAAATGTTTTTTAAGAAGTCGCCTAAATTCTTCTGGGCTATATTCCTTCGTGTGATACGGGCTCATGAGTTTTCCGTTTGGCGACTGTATAAGACGATTTGGGGTAGACACAATAAAAACTCCTTTTGGAGTTAACACTCTGGAAACTTCTTTTAAAAATGTGTGTTGATTTTCCAAATGCTCGATCATTTCAAAAGCAACTACCGATTCAAAGGAATGATTTTTGAAAATTAGATCATTTACATCCATTTTAAGAAATGACGCGTTAGGGTTTGCATACTTTTTTTGAGCATATGATAATGCCTCATCATTTATATCAATGCCAATGTAACTGTTACTTTTTTTGAGGAGTATTTGAGAGCCATACCCCGTTCCACAGGCAAGGTCCAAAACAGTTTTGTGTGCTGAGATATACTTTTTTGCAAAAACATATCGAGCGACTGCTTCCTGCATCAAAAAGTTAGCAGTTATAGTAGGAACTGCGCGCTCTGTAAAATTAGTCATTTTTTTGTGTTTTTAAAAGAAAATACAAAACGGGAATCATTGAAAATAGTGCTCCAATCAGTGCAGCTACAGCCGCTCCGATCATTCCAAAACTATTTACCAGCGGAATTATCGTTACAAACATTGCAACAAATGCAAAGAGTGGAATAACCGTTACAATTTCTTGTTTTTCAACTGCTAGGAAATATGCATACGACGATAACACGAGTGACTTTACAAAGGCAAATATCGCAAGAACACGAAGCGTTGGCACAATTGACATCCACTTTTGTCCCAGTACAAGCGAAACAAATGTATTGGTAAACAAAATAAGAATAAGAGCGGCAAAACCAACAAGAACTGCCACTACACCGACCGTTTTTAAATAGGCCGCAAAAAGTTGTTTTCTATTTGCAGAAATTTTCATAAATATTGGGAAGGTTACTTTTGACAAGATGTTGCTTATTTCTGTAACGGGAAGAGTGGATACTTGATATGACATTTGATACAAACCGAGTGGTGTTGAACCGAGAAGCCTCCCTACCACGATGTTGTCGCCATTTTGAATAAAATAATCAAGTATCCCTGTTGCAGTAAGCCATTTGCCACGGTGAACAATAAATGAAATGCTTTCTTTTGAAATGTTAAAGTGTGGTTTTGGATTTAAATAGATGTGTGAAAGTATTAGTTCTACCAGTGCTCCTACCATAAGTCCCCATACTAAACTCTCAGGACTTCTTAGAATGAATGCAAGGAGAATGGAAACGAATGCGTCAATCGAAAAAATTACCGTCCGAAATATAAATTCCTCTTTAAACAGTAAATTTTTCTGAAAGTTTACTTCTGACGGGTTTATAAATCCTCGGAAAATTGGGATTACTGCACAAAGAACAATTAAATGTGCACTTTCAGGAATATGAAAAAACACTGATATCGGGCCACTCAAAAGAACCATTATAAATGCTATTCCAAAACCTCTCACAATAGACACCACCCATGCACTATTTATATATTCAGTAACTTTACCTTTTTGCTGAACCAGCACGGTGTTTACTCCCGTCTCTGTTAGTACTTCAAGAAGAGACATGGTAAGTGCAACAACGCCAAAAACGCCAAATTGTTCGGGTGACAAAAGGCGCGCAAGAAGTATTGTTTTAACAAGACTCAGAATCCTGGTAAATCCACGAAAAGAACCAATCCAAAAAATTCCACGAGCAGTGTCCTTAAAATATCCCATACACGGGTATTATACGTGTTTTCGTGTGCGAGAAAACAGAAGTTCTGATCCAAATCCAAGCATTATGGATATATCTGATGCAATTTGAACAAACGGAACGAAAAGGAGAGCTAAAAAGCTGTCTACATCATTATGCAGCTTCCAAATCGACCATGAGGTATACCCCACAAAAACATAGATAAAAATGACAAACAAAAAGGGCATAAAAATACTACCCAAAAGAAGAAATAAAAATACAATATATCGAATAAAAATTGTTGCAATTTTGATGTTGTGAGTATGAAGTTTTTGTGCAGGATGCCACCAAATTCCGGTTTGTGCATCTCCTTTGGCATACCAGTAAAATTTCTTAACTGTTTCAGTAAATGTAGAAGGGACTGTCCACTCTACCAAGGCATCGGCACGGCGAATAATAGGGATATTATGGCTCATGACTTTGTAGTTGAACAACGTATCCTCCCCTGCCCGGACTAAATGTTCATCAAATCCTCCAACCGCTTTCCACACGTCTTTATCAAAAGCTATTGATCGAGCGGAAGGTAGAAAAGATCGGGGGTCAAATTCGCGAGCTGTTACCCCATGAAACGGTGCCACTGCCTTTTGGCAAATGTTCTTGGCTTTCATTTCATAAAAACCTGCAACAACTACATTTTTATTTTCCTTAAAAGGCTCCGTAATTTTCTTGAGCCAGTTAGGCTTTGCGACACAACCTGCGTCAACCATTGCAATGATATTATTCTTGGCGTTTTGAACTCCCACATTTCGTCCATGTGATATGTTCCCCTGCTCTTCAATCAAACGAACATTCATTTTTTTGTGTTTAAAGCCGTATCTCACAACTTTATCTCGCGTGTCATCGGTTGACCCTCCATCTACAACAATAATCTCTTGAGGCTTAAGGGTTTGTTTTTTGAGGGAAGAAAGGAGGGGAATAATACTTTTTGATTCGTTCAGTACAGTAACAACCACTGAAACTGCAATATCAGCCATATTTAAGTAAATTATATGCCTTGTTCAGGCGTTCCACAAATTAAGGTAAAGTTTAGTAGTCTTTTCCCAAGTTTGAGAAATCGCCCATTCATGAGCCAACTTAATTTTAAAACTTTCAGTCGAATAATGTTTCAAAAAGTTAATTATTTGCCTTTCAGAATGGCAAATAGTTATAAGTTTTGAAAAAGCTTCGTGTTCAAATGCAATTTTTCTCACAAAGTTGTGAGTGATAACAGCAGTCAGACGACTTGCAGCCATTGAATCAATTGTTGATAGATACCCTCCAGCGAAACAGATATCACAATTCTCCAGTGCATATGAAACGTCTTTTACGAAGCCTTTAACTACTCCTACAGAAGTGCAATCAGCACGAAGTGGACCATCACCATAAAAAGTAGCTTTGTAACCGGTAGATCTCAAAGCTCCTATGAGTAGCGGTAAACCAGTATCACTTTCTAAACGGCCAATATATATAATTTTGGGGTTCTTCCGTAACTTTCTCAAACTCAAATTAATCTCAGTACTCCCATAGGTAACAACCGTAGATTTAATACCATATAACTGCTCCAAATACTTTCCAATACATATATTTCCGTCTGTTAGAAAATATGCAAGCTTCTTTTGTAATAAACTACTTAACGGTATTGGATACCTACCTTCCCACCCATGAAATGTTATGTACATCTTTTTCCAAAAGAAGATGACGCGTAGTGGTAATATCCAAATAAAAACGTCATGGACATGAATCACATCACTTTCGTAAACCAGTTTAATTTTCTTAAGAAGCTCAAACCAGATTAAAAAAAGTCCGATTATTCGAATATGTGGGTATTTGAATCTCGCTATTCGGATTCCAGCAGATACTTCGTCTGATGAAAGCCTATTGTCATATTTCTCAGTTAAAACAGTTACTTTTGCATTACCAGATTTGGTGAGCAAATTTGAGACCTGACTCACATGCTTTTCTACCCCACCCAAATGTGGTGAATAAAACTTTGTGAGAAATAAGAGTTTAATAGTTGACATAATATTTTACTAATCATATGTTATAAACTTTTTATAGAATCAGAGACCTTTTTCTTCAATGCAAATCTCACGCAATCTCATACATTCTTATTCTTAGTTTTTGTCGTATCTGAGGCAAGATATTTGTTTTCCAAAACACTCTTTATTCGGTAACTGTCCAGCGTTCGTACTCAGCTTTATTGGTAATAACGAGCAGGTAACAAAAACAACACCTAAAGCAAGAAGGGTTAACCAAACATATAATATCTTTTCTCTTTTAACTTTAAAATCATCTGAATTTTCTTTGTTCAGCTTGTCAACAAATACTTCTGTTTTAGCAACAAACTCATTAAATTTATCAGGGTTTTTCATTAAAAATACTTGATTTGTAATCGCAGTATCTATCTCATTTATATTTTTTTGGAAACCTTTTGCTGATGCGATCAGACTTCCTTCGATATTGAATAAAGAATAGAAAAGAGTCCCAACCCCGCTAGCAAATAAAAATAATAGACCCAACAGGAAAATTTGGGGATTTTTTAAGCCTGAAGAGAGGCCTATCAGAGGAATTGAAAATCCAAAAGCAGTGAATGAAATAAAACTAATTTGGAAAAGAAGATCTCTTTGCTGCTGTATATCCAATCTCCTCGCAGAGTTGAAGTCATCGGTAATTTTTAGGCTTAAATCCAATAGTCTGTTATATCTATCCGTGGCAAATTGACTTGTTTGTTCAAGCGAACTCATAATTATCTAAACTAAGAGAGCATTATAGCATCAAAAATCATACACGAAGGATTA
>JAKAKU010000055.1 GCA_021824385.1 bacterium
CACTTTAGTATCAGGAATATGCGGCATCACATAAAAGGCCTCCGCATGAATCAGGTCGTATTCACCATTTTGAAGTTCCCGCTTCACGGCAGCGCGTTCTTTAAATGAGAAATTTCGAATTAGTAGGAGTGGAAACGGAGAACAGATACTCAAAAATAAATTACGAAAGGTCCATGGGGACTTTGGACGCTCAAACACCTCAACCTTTTTGCAATATTTCGCTAATTCGGGAATAAAGCGACGCTCCCCTTCATCTTTAATCAGCGAAAAGAGCGTAATTTCATGCTTTTTACTAAGGTGTTTAACCAGGTTGTACCATCTCGTTTGCCCTCCTGAAGTTTCAGTATTTGGCAAGAATGGAACAAGCATTAAAATCTTCATATCTTTTGATGTAGATCTAAAATAATGTATCTATCAGTTTTGGTGACCGTTTTAAACTGTTTCATAAAGTTATTGGTGTCAGTGTCGTAATTCACTGAAACGAAATAATCTGCACCCTGATCGATGAGCTCTTGGATGCTTCTGTCTACAACAGGCCATCCAAACCGTTTTGTTTGGTATAAAAAGGCTGTATCACCGTCGTATGGAGCAATAATTCTCGCGTTTTCGGGAACATATTTTTGAACAGCTTCACCTGTTTGAATAATTTCATAGTGATTAATCTGATAAAAGTCTCGCACTTGATACCAGCCTATGAGGGTCATTAGACCAAGTGAGAAAAACACCATAATCCTCCGTGTTGTAGCATCGAATGTTGATTCATTCCAAAGCCAGTTCACTCCACTGGCAACACAGAGAGCAAGCGCGGGAACAATCATTGTCTGATAATAGTCATGGCGAACATTGGCAGTTGCAACGAGTGAGAGGTACAAAAACATACCGATTGCTGAAAAAAATATTACCTTTTGTTTCTTAACAGAGTTTATAAAACCAATTGCAAAAGGCACAACACCCCACATGCCCAAAATCATCTTTGCAATACGCTCCGCAAAAATCCAATTCCAGAATGCAGGGCGGAAGCGAATTCCGTCACCGTTAAATAGCCAACCAAAGAGTGGTATTCCAATGAAACGAGTTTCGTAAGTCATCCACCCTCGCCATAAAAAGAACGGAATCAATACAAAATCGAGAGCCAGTAGAAGTCGGGTTTGTTTAAAGATTTTTTTCAGCGGATATTTCTGAAAAGTTATATATACAAGCGGAACTGCATAAAAACCAAAAAACGGTTTCATAAGAAGAGCACAAGCAAAAAACAGACTGCATAAAAATAGATATCTGCTTTTTAATTTCTCAAAATAGACAACACCAAAGTACAAACCAAGGGTCGCGAACATAACCCCCATTGGCTCAGGGAGAATTACACGGGTGTAATAAATGTTATAAGGCAAAAAAGCATATACAAAGGCACTGACAATCCCCCCAAGCGATCCAATCGTTTTTCTTCCCAGAAGAAATAAAACAAATGTCGTAACGAGAGCCGAAAAAATAGAAACGAGTCTTCCCCATTCATCAAAAGTAAAGTGACCGATATATTTATAGCTCAAAGCATGGGCTACATTAAAAAAAGGAAATTCAACAAAACGCCACCCTTGAGGGTTTGGGAACCCAGTTTGAATAACAGAAATATCAAAATATCTCGGGTACAGAAGGTTGATTCCATCTTTTGCGTATAAATAGCTGACAGAAGCAGTGTCTGCCTGTCTCCAAGAATGCCAGTCAGCAAGGGGACTTGAAAGCTTATACATGCGCACCATAAATCCACCGATCATGATAAAAATAAGCGTTAGATATATTAAAGATGGTGGTATTCGACTGTTCATTGATATGTTTCAGTGGTTCTGATATGCGAAACAGTCATTCCCAGTAGCAACCAGAACATAATTGCAAATTTAGAAGCCTCTAATATATCAATAAAAACCATATTTAGAAACGACCCGGCAAGAAGGCCAATAACTGCGGCCGCAAGTACTTTTTTGGTGGTATAAGACTTTTCCCTAAAAAAACTTTTTACAATTTCTCCGATTATGAGCGTGAAACACAATCCAAAAGCAAGGGTCCCGAGTATCCCTACTTCCCCGAGACTCCGTAAAAATTCGTTATCGGTTGCAAGGGTGATTGATGAATACCCCGTGCCAAGGAGCGGATTTTTTGTAAGTGCGCGAATGGCTCGTGGCCATTCGACGGCCAAACGGATATTTGTTGACCGGTCCTCAATTCGAGGTGGTAACGTAGGGATTGGTGTCGGACGAGCGAGTGGAGTCGCAATGTCTGCAGCATGCACTTTTTTAATAAAGACATCGTAAATACTTTCATATCGATTGATTAAACTGAATGATGTTCCCGCAATAATTACTATACACAGGGCAACGAGTGGAATATATCGTGCCCGTTTGATCAATAAAAGCGACAACGAAATAGCCCCAAAATAGGATACTATTGATATCCGTGAGGCAGCATTTGCCAAAAGCCACAGGCCGAGCAGGGAAGATACCGTAAAAAATAAGGATAATGCTATTTTTTTGCGTCGTGTTGAGAAGAGAATTTCAGGGCGCACTGCAAAGGCAACCAGTACCGGGGTAATCAAAAGTAAGAAAGACGCCATATCATAGTGCCCGGCAAATGTTGATACCAAGTGCCCTCCAACCATGTAACTCAAGGCAATACCTTTTGAATATTCGCCACT
>JAKAKU010000120.1 GCA_021824385.1 bacterium
AAATCACTGCCGTTTCAAAGGCTGATCTTGATGCACTTGAAAAAGATACACTGGAAAAACTCACTGCTCAAGCTAATCAAGATATTTCGAGTGAGGTTCCTGACGACCAAGAGTTTATTGCGGACTCGGTTCACACCAAAACAAATTCAAAAGTGTTTGATCACAAAGTAGGAGACGAAGCCTCTACAATACACCTTTCAATGGAGGTGGTAGCCACGGGATATGCAATGCCGAAAGATGCAATTAAACAGGCTGCCAATGAGCTTCTGGCTTCGCAAGTCCCCAGTGGATATTCATTTAGACCTGAACAAGTGGAAACAAGCTTCGATGTTCAAACCAATTCCACAACGCTTACGGCGGATGTAGGTTTTACTGCTCATTTGTTGCCTGACATTAATCCTGATGATATTGCCCGCGCTGTTTCAGGGAAGCGTTTCACAGCCGCAAACGATTATTTATCACGAATCCCCGGATTCCTCCGTGCAGCAATTACGAGCCATCCCGCGCTTCCAGACCCAATTCGCTTCGTTCCATTTATGGCCAAGCACGTGACGGTAAGTATTCAAGCAGAGAAATGAAAAGAACGTTTGCTCGGATTATAAGTATAGTACTCGGCGGAAGTGGACTACTTCTTATTCTCGCTGTTTTCTTTCCCATCATTTCGTACAACATTAAAAGCCGAACCGATTTTCAACAGTATCTATCCCCGGTACCCGAGCAAGAGTTTACTGATTTTACTAAGGCAAGTAGTTGGTTCCCTTCGGCACATGAACAGCAAAATGCGCTCGCCAGTTCTGTTGTGAAATATTACAATCTTTCAATTCCAAAACTCGGAATACATGATGCGGTAGTTTCGCTCGGAGGAGAGGATTTATCGGACTCTCTCATCCAATATCCCGGAACGGCGCTTCCGGGAAAGATTGGCAATGCTGTGGTGTTTGGACATTCAGTGCTTCCCACCTTTTATGACCCTAAACTCTATTTGACTATTTTTTCCACACTTCCAACACTCAAAAAACAAGATAAGGTAACCGTTGACTATGATGGAATTTCTTACGAATATCGAGTAACTGATCTTTTTGAAGTGAGCCCGGAAGACCTTGACGTATTAAGCCAAGAAACGGGTGAATCATATATATCATTGGTTACCTGTGTCCCTCCTGGAGACCCTCGAAGCCCACGGAGACTGATTGTACGTGCTAAACTAGTTCCGCCTAATAATGACAATACTTTCCTTTGACTACGGTCGCAAAAAACTTGGAGTGGCTTTTTCCAATGGAAGCCTGGCTGATCCATTAGTTGTGCTCCGAGGAGATACCAGAGAAGAGCTTCTCAAAAAAGCATTGGACGTAATTTCAGTTGAAAAACCACAGCGTTTGGTTGTGGGGCTTTCAGAGCGTGATATTGCGGTAGAAGCTGAAGAATTTGGTCGGGAATTGGAGCTGTTATCACACGTAAAAGTGAGTTTTGTTGACGAAACGCTCTCGACCTTTGACGCAAATCAACTCGCTATTGCCAGTGGCATGAGGAGGAAGAAGAGACACGATATGGAAGATGCTTTTTCGGCAGCAGTTATTCTGCAGCGGTACCTCGATTCCGTCGCCTGACCATCAATTGCTTCTTCTCACGAATAGGTCACCTGATATAATGAACGTATGATTAAAAACGCAGTAGCACCAATTCAAGCATGGCTTCTTTCCCAAGGTCGCTGTGTGGGGTGCGGTAAAGACCTTTCTTTCATGAAAAAAGGTAAGCACAAGCTGGGAAGCAAAGTGATTTGTAACTGTGGACGTATTTATATTCACAACGGAAAGAACTACCGCCGCGCTCTTATTTCAGAAGTTAAGTAACCCCCCAGTCTGATACAATGATTCGCATGAAGAAAACTGTTCTTATTGTTGTTCTTTTCTTATTTTTACTTGTTGTTGGATCAAGCACTGTCGGCTTTGTATGGTTCATGTCTGAGCTCAAAGCTCCCTCAACCGACCCTCAGACTCATTCAGTTCTTATAACCAAAGGAAGTAGTGCTGAGCAAATTGCAAACAAACTATTTGAAGCAAAAGTAATCAAAAATGTTTTTGTATTTCGGGCGTATGTAAAGTACACAAAGCAAGCTTCGGCCCTCCCCGTCGGACAGTTTGAAATCCCCGGCAATCTCTCGGTTTCTGAGGTAATTTCATTTTTGAAAAAAGGACCACAAGAAGTATGGGTGACTTTTCCTGAAGGAATGAGGAGGGAGCAGTACCCGGAACGCATTAGTAATGCGCTTTCCCACACCGATAGCCAAGCTCGAGCGTTTCGAGATACTTTTTTGGAAGATTCCAAAAATGAGGAAGGATATTTATTTCCTGAAACATATTTAATCCCCAAAGACATAACAGCTACCAAGATGGTGTCAATTTTAGTAAACACCTTAAAAAAGAAAGCGCCGAACACCACAAAAGATGCCGTAATTTTGGCGTCCCTTCTGGAGCGTGAAACACGCAGCGATTCCGAAAAACCAATGATCGCAGGAATTCTCATGAATCGAATCCGACTTGGTATGCCACTGCAAGTTGACGCTACCGTACAATACGCCAAGGCAAATCTTTCATGCGAAGGGACAGGTTCGCCGTGTGCTGACTGGTGGCCCACGGTATATCTCTATTACTACACACTAAAAACCCCCTACCA
>JAKAKU010000131.1 GCA_021824385.1 bacterium
ATCCACCGTTTACTACACTGCGGCTAAACGATAACGGCGCATAGGGCACAAACTGCTGACCGCTAATCGTAACGACTGGTGTCCCATTAAACAGCGAAATCGAATACGAAACTATCCCGTATTGTTGTGCACTCGCAATCTGCGCGGAAAACAGCACCAATACTGCAAGTAAGACGCCACTAAAAAGCATCTTTCTCATGACCACTTCCTCCTATACTCTTCTTCTGATACCCATAGCTTACGCTAGTTTGAAAAATTTGCAATCAATTATTAATCCCATAGCTTGAAATAAAACCGCGCGTGAGCTACAATAGCGTAGTAATTCCAGTCCTTTTACAACTAAAAACAGGAGGTTTGTGTGAACATTTTGCGTCCCCCTCAACTTTTAGAAAATGGGTGGCTGTTGCCGCTTCGAGTTTGCTGGTTTTTGGCGATGCTCATGTGGTTAACGTTGAGAACCGTGGTTTTTCAACCACTCGCATATCTGCTCTCCCTGCCGTTTCGTCCCATCATGGCCGCAATTAATCTTGCTACACACTGGGCAGGTGACCAGCCATCTAAGAAATGGATAGTCTTGTTTGCAGGATCACTCGGCCTGAGTTTACTGACTGTTTTACCCTTTATTGGGGGCCGCTCCGAGATCGCAATCTGATATGTAGGAAGCCTGCTTGTTCATGAAATGTTCCACGGCTACGGCTATTACCGTGCCAAAGTGCCGTTCTATATCATTTTTATCGGATTTTTGGGTGCTGCTGCTGTATCGTCAGACTCCAATTACCATAAAATGAGGCATTGGGACAAATCCATCATGCTTCTTTTAGGGCCAACGGGAAGTTTACTTGTTGCAGTTTTTTGGTGGATCCTTTCATTGATAGATCCGCAAAACGCCTCAACATACCGTATGCTCGCTGGATTCAATCTAACCTTGGTTCTATTTAATATGATCGCATTGGGCGGGCTCGACGGAGGAAGAATATACCTCAGCATGATGGCATCACTTCGTGAGCAGCACGAAAAGTACGTGGCCTTCTCGATGATTTTCGTAAGCGTTCTCGTCTTGGGGTATGCGTTCATGCGGTCATTCCGTTTTGAACTCATTATCTTTTTCCTGTTATGGATGATCATTGGATTTATCAAAACGATGGGAAAAGACAATCCCACGGATTATCTCCGTGAACCTGCGATGCAAACTCGTGGCGTTCTCATCATCATGTTCTTGTATCTCACCCTGTTTACAGTGAGCTCATTTTTGTACCTAAACTTTCCAGACTGGTCGCCGCTTGTCGTGATAGATCCGTTTGTCTTAAGCCATTTACCCGAGATTTTGATGTTCCTCGTGGTTGTCGGGATTTATGTGCTGGCAACTGACATGACTCATTGGAAGCTCGCACACCTGAAATACAAGACCTGTATTGAATTTTTGGTAGTGGTACTCATAATCGGAGTATCGCTGATACCGGCCATAGTGTTAGTTGAGTGGTATGTGCCGATAAGTGCAATATGGGTGACCTATGTAATCGCCAGTATTGCCGGGAGTCTCTCGATGAGGGGAATCATGGCTTGGAAAAAGATTCGAGATGACCTTTTGTCGAAACAGCCAACAGAACCACCCCTTGATGTCTTTGCAGTAGTTGGGGATACAGCTTAATTTTTTATACCAAGGCGCTAACCAAGATTAGCGCCTTTCTTGTGCCTAATAGCTTTTATTTTTAGACAATATTTCTTGACAACACTTGGTGAACATCATATACTACCGAGTGTCAGTTCAATTCCTCTTTATGGAAACGTATAAATACATGCTCAATGAAGAAGTTCTCGAATAATCTTCGGTATCGTTTCCGCTAAAAAACAATTAGGCGGGATTTTTTTTGAGCTGCTAATAACTAAACATATGAATGATCAAGTAAAACAAGTACAAGTAACCCAAGCTGGTTACGACCAAATTAAGGCAGAATACGATGAACTCGTAAACGTAAAGCGCCCCGCTGTTGTGGCGCGGCTTGAGCGTGCTCGAGGAGAAGGAGATTTGTCTGAGAACTCTGACTACACCAGTGCTAAAGATGATCTTGATTTGGTAGATGGTCGAATTGATGATCTTAAAATAGTTGTCGACAATGCCGTCATTGTCTCTGATGAACCAAAGAAAACAGGCAAAGTTTCACTCGGAACTGTTGTTGTCGTACAAGTAAACGGAAAAAAGCACGAATATAAAATTGTTGGAGAATGGGAAGCAGACCCACTCAACAAGAAAATCTCTCATGAGTCTCCACTTGGACTTGCGCTCTTGGATAAAAAAGTAGGCGAAGTTGTTGAAGTTGAAGCTCCAGCTGGAAAAGTTTCCTACACAATTCTCGAAATAGTATAATAGCTTCATGACTATTTTAGAGGCAAAAGAGTTTCTTCATTCCAAAATGGAATCAGTAAATTTACGTCGTCATTGTTATGCTGTCTCTGTCGTGATGGGGGCACTCGCAGTGCGCCTTGGTCACAAGGAGGACCGCGAAAAATGGGAAGTTGCCGGAATGCTCCATGATGCTGACTACGAGGTAACAAAAACTGATACCGCCAAACACACACACTTGGTGCTTGAGTGGCTCAAAGATCATACGGCTGATGCAGAAATCCACGGGGCCATTTTGGCACATGGTTGGAATTATGTTCCCGGAAACCCACAGCCTAAAAACGATATGGAATGGGCGCTTTACTGCTGTGATGAACTGACGGGCCTGATTGTTGCTACTGCCCTCGTCAAGCCTGACAAGAAGCTTTCTTTGGTAAGCGTAGAGTCGGTTATGAACAAATGGAGCCAAAAGAGTTTTGCGGCAGGGGTAGACCGCAAGCAAATTGAGCTTTGTGATGAAAAACTGCACATTCCTCTTCGAGATTTTATCGAAATTGCATTGACTGCCATGCAACAAATTGCCCCCGACCTCGGATTGTAATATACTTGCGGGATATCATGCTCGACCCACAATACATTCGCGATAACGTAGATGTTGTTAAAAAAGGACTTTCTGACAAACAAAAAGAACCTTCTCTCGTAGACACTTTTTTGGCAGTGGATAAAGAGTGGAAAGAACTCTTGGTGGTTGTTGAAGAACTTCGAGCGAACAAAAATAAGGCTGCATCTGCCCGCGACATTGAACTGGGTAAAAAAACAAAGGAAGAGCTTTCATTAAAAGAACCAGAACTTACCGCACTTGAAGCAAAATGGAAAGAAGCATTGTGGGCTATCCCAAATATTGCAGCTCCAGACGTAAAAGTGGGACGTGACGAAAATGAAAATGCTGTCGTAAGAACGCACGGAGATACCCCAAAATTTGATTTTTACCCCAAAGACCATATTGCGCTCGGTGAAGCACTTGGCATAATAGATGTTGAAAAAGCTTCAAAAATAAGTGGAGCTCGATTTAATTATCTAAAAGGAGACGCGGCTCTCATGGAATTTGCACTTGTTCAATTTGCGTTTTCAGTCCTGACGAGTGAAGAGACACTTAGGGAAATTGCAAAAAAGGCAGGAGTTGATGTTTCGACCAAGCCCTTCATTCCCGTAGTTCCTCCCGTTATGATTCAGCCTGAGGTGTTTGATCGCATGGCTCGTATGCGCCCCGTGGAGGAGCGATACCACATCGATTCAGATGATGTGTACTTGGTGGGGAGTGCAGAACATACTTTAGGGCCAATTCACATTGATGAACTTCTTCCTGAAAAAGTATTTCCACTGAGGTATGTAGGGTTTTCTACGAGCTTCAGACGAGAAGCGGGAAGCTATGGGAAAGACACTCGAGGTATACTTCGTGTTCATCAATTTGATAAAGTCGAAATTGAAAGTTTCACACTCCCGGAAAAAGGGGCGGACGAGCAAAAGTTTATTGTGGCAATTCAGGAATATATGATGCAACAGCTCGACCTTCCCTACCAAGTTGTTGAGATTTGCACCGGTGACATGGGCCCAACCGACTATCGCCAATTTGATATTGAAACCTGGATGCCCTCACAAGGCAAGTATCGAGAAACCCACACCAGCGACTACAATACGGATTACCAAAGTAGACGCTTGAATACTCGTGTTCGGCGGGTAAACGATGAAAATCAATTTGTACACATGAATGATGCGACGGTGTTTGCCATCGGCCGCACACTTATTGCAATTTTTGAAAATTTCCAACAAAAAGACGGAACCATAAAAATCCCCACAGTACTTCAAAAATGGATGGGGAAAGAGATAATTTCTTCAAATAAAAAATGAACGAAGACGGATCTGCCCAGGTTCCATTTGACTCCTTAAGAATGGATGCTTCAATTCTTTCACCTGAAGAGCAAAAGTCGCTCGAAAACAAAATAGCATCAATGCAAAAGATAATTGATAAAAAATGGGGAGCATTTATTCCAAAAGAAACTCACGAGAGAGCGATAGAATTTCCCAAACATATGATACTGGTAGACCAAGAAAATTTTAGTGAGCTTTATGAAGGCTGGGCAGAGTCGAAACAACCAATTCAAGAAGATTTAAACAGAGAACTGGTGCTGTCTGAACTTGGAAGTAGATACTATTCTCAAGAAGTCCTGAAAGATCTTGGAATTGAAGAGGCTCATACAAAACTTGATCTTGAAGCCCACGCACAATACTTGAAACTTGTGAGTAAATATGGAAATGATGTGCACAAACTGTTTTTCGGATCTACTATTAACCCTCGTGTTGAAAAGAGTATATTAGCTGAATTTACGCCAGAAATGGTTGAGCAGGTGTTGCCCGGATATTATGAAGAAGCTGTTGGGAATGGTACAGAGATGACATCTGAAAATGCGAGAGGCTTTACCTATACTCCCGATAGCTTGGTTGTTGTAAAGCGGAAAGATGTACCCGAGGGGGCAGTGTCAGAGCGAAAAATGAAGCGACGTGAAGGAATTGAAAATCATGATTTGGCCCATGAACTTATTCATTTATATGAACCTCCTCAGCGATGATGTATTTGAGATGTCGGATATCGTATAATGCTCAGTATGTCGGCACAATTTGAAGTTCTCCTCTTTTATAAATATGTGGAAATTGAAAATCCAGTTTCTCTGATGCGCACGCAAAGGTGCCTCTGTGAACAACTAAACCTTAAGGGCAGAATCATTGTGTCTACTGAAGGCATTAATGGCACGGTAGAAGGAACAAAATCTGAAACTTCAAAATATATTGACGCAATCACCAAAGATCCTCGATTTACCGATGTAAACTTCAAAAAAAGTATTGGTGACGGAAACTCATTTCGGAAGCTTTCAGTCAAAGTAAGACCTGAAATTGTAACAACACTTATTCCCAATCTCATGCCCTGGAAACTCACGGGCAAGCACTTGAGTGTTCATGATCTTCACCAGTGGTTCACAGAAAAGCGTGAATTTTATATTGTGGATATGCGAAACGACTATGAATATATATCTGGCCAGTTTGAAGGAAGTGTACTTTCAGGATTTTCTAATTTTAAAGACTTGCCACAGGTCTTACCAAAACTTGAGCACCTCAAAAACAAAACGATCGTAACTGTATGCACCGGAGGAGTCAGATGTGAAAAAGCATCTGCATTTTTGCTGACCAATGGCTTTACCGATGTATACCAACTCGAAAATGGAATTCAAACCTATATGGAGGCGTACCCGAATGAACATTTTAAAGGAAAGCTCTATGTTTTTGACAATCGACTGACTATTGCCTTTAACACCGATTCCATAAGTCACGAAATAATCGGAAAATGCATGCATTGTGGTGAAGCATGTGACACCTATGTGAATTGCATGAACCACGTATGCCATCTTCATTTTATTTGCTGCGAAACATGCAAAGACGTTGAAACTGGTCTGGCCTTTTGTAGTGAGAAGTGTCGAGAAATCGCACTTCAAAAACAAAGGAGTATAATCTAGCTGAATATGGGTTTTTTCGTATTATTTTTACTTTTTGTTGGAATTGCTTTTTTAGCAACTTCAGTGCGTGTGGTTCAAGAGTATGAACGCGGTGTGGTGTTCTTCTTGGGGCGTGTTACGGGAGTTCGAGGGCCCGGACTTATTGTGTTACTTCCTATTTTGGAGCGCATGGTAACCATTGGACTTCGCACGGTGACAATGGAAATTCCTTCACAGAAAATTATTACCAAAGACAATGTCTCAATTGATATTGCCGCTGTGGCGTATTATCACGTTGTAGACCCCAAAAAAAGTGTAATAGGCATTGAAAATGTGCACTCGGCCGTCAATCAGATTAGCCAAACAACGGTGCGGAATGTCGTGGGTCAATTTGTGCTTGATGAACTCCTTTCTGAAACCCTTCAAATTAACAATAAAATTAAAGATGTCATCGATGCGCACACTGAGCCGTGGGGAGTGCAAGTAACAGCAGTTGAAATCAAAGATATTTCGCTTCCTGATAATATGCAGCGCGCAATGGCAAAAGAAGCTGAGGCGGAACGTGAGCGACGCGCGAAGATTGTTGCCGCTGAAGGTGAAATGCAAGCTGCTACAAAGTTGGCGGAGGCAGCTGACATTATTGGGCAACACCCCGTTGCTCTGCAACTGCGAACCCTGCAAACCATGAGTGAAATTGCAACTGAAAAGAATTCAACTATTATTTTCCCGGCGCAGTTTATGACTACGGTGCAAGAAGCCGTAAAAGTAGTGGCAAGTGACATGGTTAAAAATTTACGAGGTTAATAAAAAATATGTTCCGAATATTCACCTGAATCCCTTGCAGAAGTTTCGCTAAAAGCGAATGTTAATCCAGAATATAATCTTATAAATACTGGCCAGGTGACATCTACCGAATGGAAGGGGTTGTGAAAGGGTAGATGGGAACTCCTCTATATCACTTCAAAACTCCCCACATGAAGCCCTTGATTACACGAATAAGTAAGCAGTCCTTTTTGTTTTGGAGTGAATTCAAGTTTCTCAACACCATTTTCTGGAAGTGTTTTTACAATGTTTAAAGAGGGAATTGAAAAATCTCGTGCACATCCTTGAACGCCGATTGATTCGAGTGTGAGTGCAACTGGAATTCCGCTCCGAATAACATGACTTGACGTCGTATATCCGTTTGTCGTGACGCCAACATGGACTTGTTGTATTCCACTTGAAATAGGCGCGGCAAAAGCTTCATCGGGTGACACGTTTCGTATTGCATACCAATAGTTTTGTGCGGTGTGAGGCGACCCTCTGAGAACTTGCCCAGTGTTAATTGACAGAAGTCCCAAATAAAATACCACGAAAGCGGCAGCAACTCTAAATATGTTTTTTGAAAAAAAGATACTGGCCGCTGCTCCCAGCGCAATGAATTGGGGTAATGTTGCAAGTGTAAATGCACCCAAAATAAGCGCACCACTCACGCCGCTTCCTGATGAGAGGGAGAGAATCATCATGCTTTGGGTAACTCCACAGGGAAGTAAAATAGTAAATGCACCGAGGAGAGCTGGAGTAAAGATAGATTGTGTTTTTGTTTGTGATCGGGCCATTTTCAACAAAAACTTTGGTGGCATCATCACGGTGTATCGAAAAATTGGATGTAGGTTTAATAGATTTGCAGCACTTGCAACCATATAGAGTCCCGCAAAAATTTGAAGCCATCCCTGAAGCGTAAAGCTAATTTTTAGACCCTGGCCAATACTTCCGAGGACAAATCCGAGCACAATATATGCCACCAATTTTGATGCAAGAAAACTGGTGAGCCCAATTCCCTTTTGGGGAATTTTGGACAACGCGGATGACATAAGGCCGCCTTGAATTGCTACGCATGAAAATCCGCCGCTGGTGAGTCCGGTAAAAAAGGCGAGTGAAATGAGTGAGAGAGGAGGCATATATCAGCATTCATTGTAGCGCAAAAGCTTTTTTATTTCCTTCTTTCTGCTGTCCATAAATTGTTCCACCAGCTACTTGGTTCTTGTGAACAAATTTCCTTTACAAGTTTTTTTGCAGAATTGGTGAAGAGTCGCTTCCCTTGCTCTTTTCCTCGCAGCCATCGCGTTGCCTCTTTGTTTCCTGTCCACTCATATTCTTTTAGAAGTAATATTTGATCAATTAAATCGGCATCTTTTGCAATTTTCGCTTCGATACTGTCACGCTGTTCATACTCATTTGCGATATTAAGTGCTTTTTGAGATACATTGGAAAGTTGATCATTCAAAATTTCATCATCAAAAGTTTTTACATACTTTTTATGAATCCAATTTTGATCTCCACTTCTTGCTTCTCCTATATCGTGGAACAAACACATAGCTGCTGTTTTGTTGGGGTCAGCATTTTCTTTTTCAGCCAATAGAAATCCAATAACTGCGACACGAAAAGAATGAGAAGCAATGTTATCCGAAAGATCGTCTGTTAAAAGGGTTTGTCGATGAGACCGAGCAGTTTTTCGGAGTGTCCCTGTTTCGTACAGAAAATGAGCCAGTTCTGTAAAATCCTTTTTGGTTGCCACGAGTAACGATAATACGAATAAAACCCAAAGGCAATAAGAAAAAAAGGCGCGAGGTATGCTCGCGCCTTCAAACCACCAAGAAACTGTTAACCAATCAAGTCTACACGGCGCTGGATATCCGCGCCTCTCGGTCTGATGACTGGTTTGTTTGACGAGGCTTCTGCTGAAATGATTTCAACACTCACACAAATAATTCCCGGCAGTGTTTGCTGATCTTGGATCCAGTGAGCAAGTGTTTGATATTTGGTAGCGTCAGTTTCAAACCGGATGGTGTACTGATTGTGTGGAAATTCCACCGAGTCAAGAATACTAAACCATCCACCACCACTTTCATCACGAAACTCTTCAACAATGTAGTCACTGTGCTGAACGATCAACTGGCTTACCAGCGGGTCATTGAAATCGCTAAAGGTGCCGTATCGCTGGTTTACAATGCTTTCACGGTTGCCTTCACGCTTGAGTTCAAAGATTCGAATGTCTTTTGATTTTTCCACCTTCACTACCCTCCACAAAAACTATACGGTGAACGGATTATACCGTTTTCTCTTACCTTTTTCTAATACATTTCATGCGTTATTTAGATGCACAGTTGGTTTACTAGAGTAAGAAAGATGAGGTGATTAAGTATGACAACAATTGTAAACACACCACCGACAACAAATGGGGAGACAAATGGAAATAACATGTCTGGAATTGTTATGTTTGTCGTCGCGCTCGGAGCACTCCTCCTGATTGTGTACATGCTCGTTCCTGTGGTGAGAAGAAGTTTCAGCGCACCATCGGTTACTATTCCTGACAAAGTGGACGTAAATATAAACGCGCCGAAACAGTAAAAAGATTCTATTTTTTTAAATATTTCTTTTTCTGTAGTTTTTCTGGCAAATAACTTTCGGTGTCATACATTTCGTAGCCTTTGCCATAATCGAGTGCTTTCATGAGGTTTGTCGGTGCATTGCGTACTTTGAGCGGAATCGGAAGATTGCCAAAATTTCGAACGTCTTCTTGTGCCGCACGAAAAGCTTCATAGGCGCTTCTGTCTTTTTTGGCGCTACACAAATACACCACGCCATGTGCTAAATTTATTGCACACTCTGGATAGCCAATTATTTCACAGGCTCGAAAAACTTCATTCGCAACAACGAGGGCAGTGGGAACAGCCATTCCAATGTCTTCTGATGCAAAGATAACCATACGGCGCGCAATGTACAAAGGGTCTTGCCCTGCTTCCACCATTCGCGCTAAATAGTAAAGAGCGGCATCTGCTTGACTGGCACGCATGCTTTTTATGAATGCTGAAATAATGTTGTAATGTTCCTCTCCTTGTTTATCAAAGCCGATTGATTTTCGCTGAAGTGCTTCTTCAATTGATTGAATATTAAGCGTTTCGCTTGTTAAAAGGTTGGAAGCAATTTCTAAAACGTTTAATAAAATTCGTGCATCACCATTTGCACTTTGTAGCAAAAATTGTTTTGCTTTTTTGTCTATTTTTTTATTCGTTTCTTTAAGGCCTTTTTCTAAAACTGCTTGCAAATAATCTTCGGTCAGTTCTTTTAATACCAACACCCGAGCTCGCGAAAGGAGTGGTCGAATAACTTCAAAGGATGGATTTTCTGTGGTTGCGCCAATAAGAATCATTTTGCCCTGTTCGACGAGTGGCAACAATTTATCTTGTTGTGCTTTGTTGTAGCGATGAATTTCATCGATAAAAACAATTGGTATATCAGCAGTTGTTTTGAGGGCCTTTGCGATTTCTGTGGCTGAAGCATTTACTGCGGAAAACTCAAAAAAAGTAGACTCAAGCTCCGTTGCAATAATTCGGGCAAGCGTGGTTTTGCCAACCCCGGGTGGCCCCCATAAAATAATCGATGGAAAAAACTTAGTGTTCTTTGCATTGGTGATAAGGGAGGGAATGATTTTTCCCGCCCCCACAATATGTTCTTGTCCAATATATTCGCTCAAATTTCTGGGACGTAATTTTTCAGCAAGAGAAGCACTCATATTTTGACTATATCACAAAACCAAACATAAACCGAATATGTCGAGTTTGCTACAATAAGAATTATGCGTCGAATTAAAAATGTAAGTTTCGATCGTCTCGGCCAAATTATTTTCACCTTTCGGGAAGTAGTGAAACTTGTATACCAAACGAAACCACGCTTTTTGATGAGTGTATTCGCGATAAATATTTTTTCAGGGTTTTTAGTGGTTCCCACACTCTATATTCAAAAGCTTATTATTGATACGTTGGTGAAAGGGGCAACTTCAGGCAACTTTGATGTGGAACTCCGAAAACTGGTGATATATGTGTTTGTTTCAGTGTCTCTCGGGTTTCTTCAAATTCTTATAAATCGCGCCAGTGGCTTTATGGAAAACATTCTTACCAGAAACTTTTATGCAGAGCTTGAAGTGTTGAAGTCTAAAAAACTCGCGAGCTTAGATCTCTCTACTATTGAAAACTCAAGTTTTGAAGACCGATATACCAAAATTGATCAGGAAAGTGGAAGAGCCTACAGCCTGATTTCTCCTATTACAGATATTCCGGGCAACCTCGTTTCGCTTATCTCCGCAGTTTTATTGCTCGTTTCATTGAGCCCACTGGCTGCGATTGCCATTATTTGTTCAACCTTCCCCCGAGTACTGGTAAATTCACGCCTTATAAAAAGTAGATATGAGCTTTCGACTGAGCTTGCTCCCATGCAAAAAATACAAGGATGGCTTAACTATTATTTACTTCGAAACCGAAATTTTATGGAACTGAAGATTTTGAATTTAGTTCCCTTTTTATCAAAGAAATATGAACAAAATTCGCATAAGATGCTTGATAAACGTGCTGAGTTTGATTGGGAGTGGGAGCGCTCAACCATTGTCAGTTTTGTCCCTCTTACACTGGTAGATGGAGCCATTACAGTTTGGATGGCATATTTGGCACTTTTAAAGACTATTACCATCGGCTCGTTCCAATTATATTTTTCCGCCCTCAAGCGTGTGCAAGGAGAGTTCCAAAGTTTTACCAGCTCTTTGGTTACGATGTACGAAAGTTATTTATATGTGAATGAACTGGTATGGTTTTTGAATCTGGAGCCAAATATTGGAAATGAAAAAGGAGAGGCAGTGCCCACTGATTCTCCACTGAAAGTTGAATTTAAAAATGTGTGGTTTAAATATAAGAAAAAACAAAAGTGGACCCTAAAAAACATCAACTTAACCCTAAACGAAGGACAGCATCTTGCAATAGTTGGAGTGAATGGAGCAGGGAAGTCAACACTCTTGAAGCTTCTCGCGCGGTTTTATGACCCGCAGCGCGGAGAAATTTTGGTGAATGGAGTGAACCTGAAAACAATTGATGTAAATGCATGGCGTGATTATTTGGCAATGCTTTTTCAAGATTTTGAATCATATCCATTTTCTGCACATGAATCGATTGGGTATGGAGACATTACAAACATTGATAATATGGATGATATTCGTGCAGCGGCAAAACGCACCGATATTGATACCTTCATTGAAGGACTCCCTCACAAATATGAAAACCCTCTGGAGCCACAATTCCATGGCGGGGTACGACCATCATCAGGGCAATGGCAACGAATTGGAATTGCACGAATGTTGTTCAGAAAAAACGCAAAAATTATTGTAATGGACGAGCCAACGAGTAGTGTAGACCCCGAAGCTGAGGAGCAAATTTTTAATGAACTTGCCAAAACCGCTGCAAGTAAAATTCTTATTTTCGTAACACAGCGATTTTCAACTGTTCGCATTGCCGATCGCATTGTTCTGGTGGGACAGGGAACGATTTTGGAGCAGGGAACCCACAAAGAACTGATGAAGCTCAAAGGAAAGTACCACGAACTTTTTACACTCCAAGCGAAAGGATACAAATGAAAGGAAGCGACTTTTTGAAAAACAGCCCTGTTGTAGAATTTTTAAGAGATGGAAGTGCCACACTTAAAAAAGTTCAATCTCCCATCAATGGAGAACTTACGGTGAAATGGGATATGCTTTCGGGGTATCAAATCATGGGTGGAGGATTGTGGCAAGTGGGAGGGCCTGTTGAAACTGTGTGGAAAGGGGGAATAAAGGAGTTTACGAAAAGAAACGTACTTATTGAAAACGCGCTCATTTTGGGAGTTGGGGGAGGGACTACCGCAAAACTTATTCGTGAGCATTGGCCAAATGCAAAAATAGTTGGAGTGGATATCGATCCCTTAATTATTAAACTGGGAGAAGAATATTTGGGGCTAAAAAAACTAGATGTTGAACTTATTGTCGCTGATGCATTTGAATGGACTCAGAAAAACAAGAAAAAATTTGATGTCATTTGTATTGATACCTATGTCGGAGATTCATTTCCTCCTCAATTTGCATCGAGTGAATTTTTAGAAAGTGTAAAGAAGAGTCTCAACAAAGATGGAGTAGCTATTTTTAATCGTATTTTTGAAAGCAGTCAGCGAAAAGCATCTGACGGATTTTTGAAAAGTTTAAAAGAGGTGTTTGGTACCGTTAAAGAAGTATACCCCTCACATGAACTCTTAAACGTGTTGTTTGTATGCAGTTAATCTCGGCGAGATATGATGAGGAATCCAATGGCAATGATGAAAAGTGGCCAGAGACGACCGATCTGAACCCAATGCAAGTAACCGTAATTAGAAAGCAAAAAAATAACTCCCAAAATTAATAGAAATACGCCAGTTCTTTTTTGAGGGTCTCCTTTATGACCAAAATCCTTTGAAAAGGTATGTACCCGGTCCTTCATTTCATCAATATTTTCTTTAATGTTTTCGTCTGAAGTATTGCCAATTTTAGAACGTGCAGGAATTACCACCCACAGCACCAGATAAAACAAAATTCCGCTTCCACCAAATAGGGAAGCGAGAGCGAAAAGCATCCGTACAAGGGTAGGATCAATGTTGAATACTTCCCCGAGGCCACCACATACACCACCGAGTACTCTGTTAGTTTCTGATCGATACAGGATTGTCGAAGATTTTTCGCTCGAACTTGTTTTTGTTTTCTTTACAGCCATGACTGAATTATATTTCTGAGAAGCTTAAAAATCAATAAAAATGGGCAGACTTTCAAAAGTCTGCCCTTCCTTTCCGCTAATTGGAAGCGGTGGTAAAAATCGTTTCGGAAACTGATAATTCCCATTCAGAGCCATCTGGCCCTTCCATGATTTTGTTTGAGGTGAGGTCGAATGTTTTTGTCGTGACTTCCGAGCCTCCCGTCGTGAATGTTACATCAAACAACCATGGACTTGCGTACTCGTCATCCGTTTCGTACTTTGTCACATTTACAATAACAGCGTTTTTCGCAAGTGTGA
>JAKAKU010000003.1 GCA_021824385.1 bacterium
GGTAAGGCCAACACCTGGATTGATTTGTACCTGATTGACGCCTGCAATTTTATATTCGACAGGGTCTTCAAGCGTCATGATATTCACTTTTTGTGTGTTCAGTCGTTGAATAATAGAGTAGAGGGTTGTCGTCTTACCCGATCCGGTAGGTCCACAAATGATAATAATTCCATGAGGGCGAAGAATTGCATCTTCCAAATTTTTCAGAGCGCGCCCACGCAGCCCGAGTTCGGGAAGATCGGGGATACCTCCACTTTTTTTCAAAAGACGTATAACAATCTTTTCACCCCAGGTTGTGGGAAGAGTAGAAACACGAAGGTCTACTTCTTGATCGGTATTTTTAAAATTAAATCGTCCATCTTGAGGAATACGACGTTCGTCAATCTTCATACCTGACAAAATTTTGATACGAGAAACGAGCGCGTCGTGGAGCTCACGAGGAGTTGTCAGCTTTTCTTGCAAAATTCCGTCAATGCGATAACGCACGCGAGTAGACTTTTCCATTGGCTCAATATGAATGTCAGATGCGCGGGCCCTGACGGCAAAGTCCAAAATGTGAGTTACCACTTCACTAATACGCTCTTGTCGAACGAGTCCTGTTTGCTTAGTCAGGTCAAGCGTTTTTACCCCGTTTTCAGGAGTTACCTCTTTAAGGGCGGCGGTTACTTCTTGGGAAAGCGTTGTGGAGTAGCGTTTTGCCGTGACTTCATCAAGAAGAGAAGGAACTGCAGCTGCCGGTTTAATATGGTATCCCGTTTTTTGTTCGAAAAACTCAATGGTTGCAAGGTCGAGAGGTTCTGCCATTGCAAGCACCAGTTGATGAGTTTTTTCATCGGACGTAATCGGAAAGACTCGGAACTTTCGCGCTTGGTCTTGAGAAATCAGAGAAAGAGCGACAGGAGAAACAGGAGTATTATTTAAATCAACAAAAGGAATATTGTAAAATCGTGCTTTGGCGGCTACCAGCTGTTCTTCAGTTACCAAATTCTGCTCTCGCAAGACATCTTCTTGGCTTTTTCCAGTCTGAATTTCGGCCAACTTTACCGCATCTGCGCGCTCTTTGGTGAGTGCACCCATGGTAATCAAGATGTCAGTAATAGTGCCACTGGTGGGCACGGAATTAGAATTAGGGGCGGCAGGATTCGGTTGCATACAATCTAATATTCATTATATAGTGCGAACAACACTCATGCACGCATTTCTTTTAGAAAGTGTAGAAAACCCACATACTATTGACCTAATCTCTGCTGTCCCTGAACAATTTGAAACAGTTGTTTTTTATGAAATTAGTTCGATTGGAGAAGTGAGAGAATTTAAAAAATCGTGGGTCTATTCGCAACCCACCAAAACGCTGTGTGTAATTTCTCATTTAGATGATGCAAAAGAAGAGGCACAAAACGCTATCCTTAAAATGCTCGAGGAGCCACCTCATGCAAATTTAATGTTTTTGCTTCTGGTCACCAATCAGTCACGAATTATACCGACTATTCTGTCAAGAGTTACCGTCATACGATCACCAAAAACAGAGAAAACAGAGACCAAACAAACGGAAGATGTAACCATTACATTTGAGTTGGTTTCCAAAACGACTGACCGCGATGACGCTATAAAACTGTTAGCCAATAAAAAAAGTGAGTCTGCCCTCAAAGCAATCGAAGCACTCAAAAAAAACGGGAATGTTACCCTTCAACTCACTAATTATTTGTTATCGCAAAATAAACCTATAGGTTGATTTAACATCTTTTTTATGATAGAATTTCGTGTTCGATTGATCACTGATATAGGGAGACAAAAATGGCCGATATGTACCGACCCGAGTGGAATCCTACCCATTGTGCTCAAATTGAAGCATATCTGAGTGGAATGCTCAGACAAATTTCTGGGGTCTCCGACTTAAAATCAGGAAGCGTGGCAGCTTACCGAAACTACAAAGTGAGTTTTCTGTTCGACAATCAAATGTGCAACATTCACTTCGTACCGGACGGCGATGGTCTTTTGCATAAAGGAATTCTTCCTCATTCACATTTTATAGAAGTGTGGATGACGCACTTGAACGAGGCGGTTCCGCCCGAGCTTTACCAAGCATTGTGCGATACCTTTCCGCAAGCCGCACATGGGGTGAAAATTGATGAGGCCGGTGTCGCTGCGATAGACCGTGGGTGCTACTGGGAGGTAGTGACTGAAGACGACCTTGCCACGGCCGCCGCATAGGTTATTGCCAATTTAGGTCATATGCCAGTTTCTTAGCTGGCATATTTTTGTGCCACACTGCTTGCTCTTCACTCCTCCACACGCTACAATGAGTCTCACGCTTTTTTATGGCAGACAACACGTATACAGCTTCTGATATTCAAGTCCTCGAAGGACTCGAACCTGTTCGAAAACGCCCTGGAATGTACATCGGTTCAACCGATATTCGTGGACTTCATGAGTGTTTGCGAGAAATTATCGATAACTCTGTTGACGAAAGTTTTGCAGGCACGGCAACAGAAGTATGGGTGAGGATTGAAAAAGATGGACTCGCTACAGTACGTGACAACGGACGTGGAATCCCAGTCGACAAGCACGTCTCTGGAGTATCTGCACTTGAGCTTGCAATGACAAAGCTGCATGCAGGAGGAAAGTTCGGTGGCGGTGCATACAAAATTTCAGG
>JAKAKU010000097.1 GCA_021824385.1 bacterium
TTTGCCTATATAGGGCTTTGGAGTGGCAAGCACAATTGACTCTCCTGCCGTCGGAAGGACACTCATGGGAACCTCAAAATATCCGCGGGTTTTTAGGTTGGTTATCAAAAAATACCCACCAACTCCGAGAACAAGGGCTACAATAATTAGTTTTTTCATATGTTCAAAAGTCTCCGTATCAGCCCCCAAATTCCGGAAGGGCGTGCTTGTGTGCGCGTGTGAGATACATATACCGGTCGTGACCAAACGGTTAAAATAATCCATTCCTTCCGTTCGTTTTGTTTTGCAACAACTTCTATTTTTTCGTTCCCGTAAGTTTTGTAATAAATCCAAGCGTCTTGCGTTTTAGCGAATCGACTCTGTTCTGGACGTTGAAAAGTAGCCCATGCATCTCCTTGTTTAATTCCGCGCTCTTGCAAGCGCGAAAGAGCATGCTTTGTCCAGATTACTCCTCCAAATTTTGGGTCCATTAGTGTGTTTGCTCAACAGGTTTAATCAATTGAAGTAGCTCCGACCCAACATCATACATCTCACGCCGTATAAACTGTTCAATATCTATTGAGAGTTTTTCTTTAAGGTATGTAAATAAATTCTCATCATGAGGGTGGTTAGAGAGTTTGGTTAAGAATTCGTTGTGGTGTGCTTTTGGGAGTTCATCGAGTATGCATCCCACGATTCGGTGATGCACAATTTCGTCAACTAATTTATAAATTTCAGCACGTTCTTCGGGGTCGGTAACATTCTTTTTAATTTCTTTCTCGACTGCTGAAAGGTCGATAAGATGATCGTAAAAAATTTTAGACATAAAATAAAATAAAATTTTGTATATCTCGCGTTGCTCGATACAAAAACATGCGACTCATATTTAATTATACCCCACGGGTCCTAAGGGAATGGTGTTGTTCGGGTCGTCAACAAAAAAGAACAATACTGCTCCTTTTTTATAGCGCGCACCTCCTAAGTAATTCATTACCTCAGGACTTCCCCCAAACTGTTTTCCAGTAAATGCAGCTGGGCCAGAGTCTGCAATGTCAGCCACAACAGCTTTGCCATTATCGGTGTTTACAATCAGTACCTTCCGATATTTGTACCAATCTCGTAAATATCGAGTGCGTGTTCCCCAATCTGGTAAATACAGTGTTTGTGCGACGGCATACCACTTTTCATCCTCAATGAGGTCAGGGGTAAGCGCTTCTTTCGATTTGGCAAAATAACCCCAGGCTCCAAGCCCGGGAGCCATTCCTTCTTTTTTTATTCCTTCATCACCCTCATGCTCGGCCATAGTATCACCAGGATAGCGACGCAAGTGTTGCTCAGCTCCGATATAACCGTATGTTGTGTTCAAATGCTCCCCTTCAAGGGTAGCTTTGGCCGGTACATTCAAAGTTTCCTGTAAAACTTTTTCCAGGGACTTTTCCTCACTTCGCTCGAGTGGTCTTGGTTTGTCAGGAAGTATGGTATGAAGCGCATCCATAAGCTTTCCGTATGAGGAAAGCGCAGGTATCGGTGTTCGCTCAGGAGGGAGATTTTTCATTTCTAACTCTGTACGAGGTAAATAGCTTAAGGAGAGCATTGAAGGCTGAGACAGGAGCAATGCGCCGCTCATCATTCCGGCACTCAACAGTTTTGCTGAATGTGCGCGTAACCCACCGAGGGAAAGGCCTTTTGCTTGCAAAAAAGTGGCAGCCTCACGGTGTTTATGTGAGAAATTATTCCGTGTCTCAATATTTTTTAACTTTAATTTAGTTCGAATAGTTTCAGAGGACTGGGCAGTTTTCATACTTCATTGTAACTGTAAGTTTATTTCTGTGCATGAGCTAAACGGGCGAGGACTACGTCCTTACCGAGAATTTCCATACTTTCATTTAATGGAGGCGAAATCTTTTTTCCAGTAACAGCAATCCTCATGTCCATAAAAAAGTCACGGGCCTGGAACTTTTTGTCACCTACCAGTTTCTGAAGTACTTCGCCTATAGATGTCGTAGAAAATAATTTCATTTCTTGAATGACCGACTTCGCCTCCACCAAATGTTCATGAGCATTTTCAGAAAAAAGTGTCTTATCAGCCGATGGCTCGCTAAAAAAGAATGAGGCAATGTCAGTGAACTCAGAAAGTTTTTTCATACGCTCTTTCACGAGTGGTGTTATTTTACTCAAAAGCGCAATGTCGGCACCTTTTGGCGCATATTTAAATAATAATTGGGTAAGTTCTGTGTCTGTTTTTGCTTTAATATATTGAGCATTGAACCAATCAAGTTTTTGCCTGTCAAATGCTACCAAATCTGCTTTGTGTACTTTCTCAAGTGTAAAGTCTTTCACAAATTCGTCGAGAGAGAATATTTCTTTCTCGGTCCCAGGATTCCACCCGAGAAACATAAGGTAATTAACGAGTGCCTCTGGCAAATATCCATCTTCCAAAAACCCAACAGCAGCTACAGGACCGTGCCGTTTTGAAAGTTTCTTTGTCCCTCCAATTTCTTTCAAGTTTGGTAAATGTGCAAAGAGGGGCATTTCCCAACCAAATGCTTCATATAACAGGATGTGTTTGGGTGTAGAAGGAAGCCATTCATTTCCCCGCATAACCGTAGTCACTTCCATTTCGTGATCATCAACAACAACTCCTAAGTGATAAGTGGG
>JAKAKU010000048.1 GCA_021824385.1 bacterium
TTGTCGCACCAAACACCAATACCTGTCCCGTTTGTTTAGGGCTGCCTGGTGCACTTCCTTTTGCGAATGAACGTGCTATAGAAAACACTATCAAGTTTGGGCTCGCCTTTGATTGTGCAATTTCAACATTTAGTAAATTTGACCGTAAACATTATTTCTATCCTGATTTACCAAAAGCTTTTCAAACGAGTCAATACGATAAGCCGTTTTGTGTGGGAGGAACATTTGGTAACATTCATATCCGGAGAATTCATTTAGAAGAAGATACAGCAAAGCTTCAACACACAACGCTGGAAGGAGAGAATGTAAGCTTAGTCGACTTTAACAGAAGTGGAGTACCACTCATTGAAATGGTTACCGAGCCTGACTTTCATGACGCACAAAGTGTTGACGAATTTTTGAAAGCGGTGCAGTTAGTTGTGCGATATCTCGGTATTTCTACTGCGGATATGGAAAAAGGCTCAATGAGGCTCGAAGCCAATATTTCAATAACTGAAAAGCATGATCTAACCGATCTTCCAAACTACAAAGTAGAATTAAAAAACATTAATTCATTTCGATTTTTAAAGAAAGCATTAGAAGCTGAAATTTCCCGCCAAACAGAAGCTTTGGAAAATGGAGAAACGTTGATTCAAGAAACCAGAGGATTTGATGAAAAACACGGAAAAACAGTAAGCCAGCGCATTAAAGAAGAGGCGAGCGACTACCGATATTTCCCTGAGCCTGATTTGCCACCAATTCAGTTGACTGAAGAAGATATTCAAACGATTAAATCAACGCTCCCCGAGCTTCCCAATGCAAAGAGAGCGCGCTTTGAGACCGAATATAGTTTGAGTCGAGAATTTATAGAAGTTTTGGTGACTGATGTAGAGCGGGCTCGTTATTTTGAAGAAGCGGTTGTTGAAGGTAAGAAACATGGCTTATCTCCAAAGTTTGTAGCCAATGCAATGGTCAACTTGAAACTTGATACAGACAAGAGCCCGACTGAGCTAATAAAAAAGTTATATGAAGAAACAAAAGTGGAATATGCAGGTACCAAAGATATGGAGTCGGCAATTCATGCTGTTTTTGTGAAAAACGAAGAAGCTGTTCAAAAATACAAAGATGGAAAAGTAGAGATTCTCGGATTTTTGATTGGGCAAACCCAAAAAGAATTAAAAGGTAAAGGTGACCCGAAGGTACTACCACAACTTATTACTTCACTACTCCAGGAAAAGTAGTTTATACTTGCTTATTGGCCGATTGTGAGTGTAAAGGAAATCATCTTGGGCATTCAACAGCAGAGACATTACAAAAATGTTCCCCTTGCTCTGAAGCATTGGATGCGAAGAAGACGTAAACGCTAGTTCGGCACAGGGGTGAAGCACTGCTTCACCCTTTAATTTTGTTGATATCTTCGAATAAGCCCAACAACCTTTCCTTGAATGGTTACATTTTTAACAAAAATTGGGCTCATAGTTGAGTTTGCTGGCTCAAGCCTCACTCGAGTTGCTTCTTTGTAATAACGCTTTAATGTGGCCATTCCATTATCGAGCATTGCAACAACTATTTGACCATCACGAGCAATATTTGTTTCCTCAACTACTACGTAATCGCCGTCACTAATTTGTGCTTCAATCATACTCTCCCCTCGGACTTGCAAAACATACACCCGTTTTCGTCCGGTAACCATATCAGGTGGAATATTCATACTGGCAGAAGGATCTGTATGTGCTTCGATTGGCTGCCCAGCTGCAATAAATCCAAGTATTGGCACAGTCACAACATTTTCAGAAACATAATCAACTTCACTGGTGTTTAGCTCTATTGATCGACTGTGGCCTTTATTTCGATCGATAAGACCTAAACCCTTCAGAGTTTCAAGATGTTCGTGAACAGTGGCGATAGAAGAAAGCCCCATAGCGTCGGCGATTTGGCGCAAAGTAGGGGCCACCCCATTTTGTTGAATGTATTGGGTAACGTAGTCGAGAACTTGTTTTTGTCGTTTATAAAGTACAGGTGCCATGTTTGGGTTTGTTTCGGATATATTCAATTTACAAACAAAAACCGAAGGTGTCAATATATCAAAATTAAAATTAACCTATAGCTTGATTTTATTTACAATATGATTTATACTAACTGTATCGAAGTGAGACTGGTAAGGAGCTTGTATGTCCCAAAAAACGCGCAGTGGACTTTTGATGGACCCGGTACAAGAGCAAGCAGCTCAAGAAATGCGCTGGAAAGCGCAGAATATTCCCGGCTGGGCTCCGGCCACGGCAGCGCTTCAAAGCGAAGGCTTGTATAACCATCAACGTCCTGCCTTTGATGACCGTGAATTGGTTCAATCAATCGTAAACGAATCGCTTTTTCCGCCTGCAAATGGATAGTTAACATTGTTCCAGTAATGGAAACACCCCACAGACATTGTTTGTGGGGATTTACTTTGCTCTACAAAAAAGGCGGGCAGGGTCTCCTCATATCAATTATCGGTTGCATACAACCCATAGCCTGATTATTACTCGAACTTTTGATATACTACAACTGCTCATTCGGCCAGTATCTTAAAAAGGAGTTTCCCATGTGCTTTATGATTGAGCTGGTAGCTATTGCGATAACACTTTTCGTACTAGCACTACAAAATTTGCCTTTTTTGGTTTGCATGGGGGCGGTCGCGGTTGTTTTTGTTATCGGGGCATCTTTAGGCAAAATTTTTGATTTTGTTATTGAGTTGCCTCAGCTTATTAAGGGGTGCGCAACGGCGATTGTCTATTTGCCACTTCATGTTGCGGCAGCCGTACTTGTAGCGGCGGCATTCTACCTACATGAAGCGAAAGCGCCATACGAGCAGTTTGTGTTTTTAATGGTTCTCGCCATCGTGATGATTGTGGCTCAGGGGTGGATAGTCTTAAGAATTGTGAAGCGTGCGTATCGTGAAACTGAATGAGATGTTAGAAGGCGTGAATAAATCACGCCTTTATTTTGCGATACTTTTTTTTTAACTTATTATGAAATATGGACAATGTTGAATCAGGAGGCTCTCCAGTTGATCGTGATCCCCAAAACGCGGAAATTTATAATCAGATTGCAGAATATCGTTCGAAAGGTGAATACCGTCCAGGACAGGCCGCAGTTTTGTATTCTAAAGTGCCCGGGCAAGATGGGCAGGAACATATAAAGTTTCTCTTGACGAGAACTACCCCACGAGGGGATATTGTGGACACCACAAACATGTGGGCACTTCATCAGGGTGGAATAGAAGAGGGACAAACATTGGAAGATAATTTAAAAAATGAGTTAAAAGATGAACTTCACATTACCGAATATGATTTAAATTTACAAAACACGGAGTATGCCGTTGTGCCGTTGACAGAGATTCCCTATGACAAACCGAGGACAAACAAACGAGGAGGTGACGAGAAAGGGAAGGTACAGCTAACGACAGCGGTAGAATTTACCGGAGCACTTAATCATTTAGACAATCCATCAGGTGATGTTGCGGAAGCAGGATGGTACGGGCTCGACACTGCTCTCAAGCTTATTGATAACGCCCCAAATACGTCTGAAGCTAAAAAAGCCTTTATGAAAAAATCACTTCAAACAGTCTCAGAACTAAGAAGTAAGTAATAAACGACAATTTACATATAAAGGTGCTAGTATAAGTTGGTGCGGGCCAGAAATTTTTTTTCACGAGTTCGATGGATACGGCTTCTTTTGGTTTCAATGTTTTTGTTTGTTGTGTTCTGTGTGTGTTTTATTAAATTTGATACACCAGCAGCAGCACAATTTACGGACAATGTGTTGCGTCCACTGCTCGGTTCCGACCGAGTTGTCGCACTCGAAAAAATATTTTATAACTTCTCTGATAAGGTTGATCAAATTCGTTATCAAAACACAGCGGGGAGTGTCCCTACGTTTGATGTGGGAGAGTCGGTGGACAGCACCAGTCTCGCTTCAGAAAGCAATCTTGATCTCATCTCATTAGTTCCGCTTTCATCTCTCAAAACACTGAAGGGCGAAGGTGTGTGGCACAACATTTCACTTCCCATTTTCCCGAATAAAGAAGTTATGGCGTACAGCTTTGTGAGGCCCGATTCAGAACGCGCGTTTGCAACGGTCACACTGGTACAGCTTGATATGAAGTCACTGCACCTCTCTACTGTCGCAGGCAAACGTGAACCAGGTGGCCCGATCGGTAATTTTGGTCCCGGAGTTGTGCCCGATTCAATTATACAAAGTGGAAATTTGGTTGCCGCGTTTGATGGAGGGTTCCAATTTAGAGATGGTGAATACGGAATGATTGTGGGAGACAAAACCTACTTACCACTCAAAAGTGATTTAGGTACGCTCGTTGGGTATACCGATGGCACTATTAAAATTGTTAACTACAAAGAAGGTCAGGATCTTGGTTCACATATAGAATTTGTTCGACAGAATTGCCCTATTCTGATTGAAGACGGAATGATGGCCGTGAGTGACATAAAAAATAAACATTTGTGGGGACGAACACCTACAACTGCGATTTATACCTGGAGGTCGGGGATTGGTATAACTGCAAAGGGAAATCTGTTGTATGCGGTAGGAAACAACCTCACCCCCACAACGCTTGCCCTCGCCCTTAAAATGGCGGGCGCTCAAAACGCAATACAGCTCGATATAAACCCGTATTGGGTGAGGTTTAATATTTTTCGAAGTAGCGGCGGTAGTGCTTATTCTTCATTTACATTAAATAAAAATCTCACCAATGGGGCTGAATCATACTTAAAAGGGTATTCAAAAGATTTCTTCTATGTATACAAAAGTAACCCATAACCTGATTTTAGATTCTGCTGTATAATACCTCTGTGGCGAAATTTAAATTAAAATCGAACTTCTCTCCCATGGGAGATCAGGAGGCTGCTATAAATGCACTAGCCCGTGGTGTTTTAGAGAAAGAAAAGTATCAAACGCTCCTTGGAGTCACCGGATCAGGGAAAACCTTTACCATGGCTAACGTGATTGAGCGCACCCAGCGCCCAGCTCTCATTATTTCTCACAACAAAACACTTGCGGCACAGTTGTATCAGGAATTTCGTGATTTTTTTCCCGATAACGCAGTTTCGTATTTTGTCAGTTATTACGACTATTACCAGCCAGAAGCCTACATTCCATCAACTGATACCTATATTGAAAAAGACTCAGACGTAAATGACTTAATTGATAAGCTCCGTCTTGCGGCAACAACCAATTTGTTAACCCGTCCCGATACCATAGTGATTGCTTCAGTGAGCTGTATTTATAACATTGGCTCACCTAAGGAATATCAAAATGCCGTGTTTGGCGTAACGCGAGGTAAAAATTACCCCCGAGAGGAAATTATTGGCCATTTAGTTGATTTGCAATATGAGAGAGGTGACTTTGGTTTTCACCGAGGCACATTCCGAGTGAGAGGGGACAGCGTTGAAGTGTATCCCGCTTATCAAGATATTGGTATTACGTTTGAGCTTGAAGGGGAGAAATTAATTAATATTTTTATGTTTGATCCAATCACTGGATCTGTTGAAAACGATGGCAATTCATTGGAAAGTTTTGTGCTCTACCCTGCCAAACACTTTATGACTAATTCAGAAAGTAATAAAAATATTATTAAAACCATTGAAAAGGATCTTGCAGAGCAAGAAGCTTTTTTCAAGAGTCAAGGCAAAATTTTAGAAGCAAACCGTATTCATCAAAAGGTGACATACGACTTAGAGATGATTCAAGAAGTAGGCTACACAAAGGGCATTGAAAACTACTCCCGTTATTTTGATGGCCGCAAACCTGGTGAATCGCCAAACTCCCTCATGGAATATTTTTGGCAAAGCTTTAATGACGATTGGCTGGTCTTTGTTGATGAAAGCCATATTACGTTCCCTCAGATTCGCGGGATGTATGCGGGAGACAGAGCGCGCAAACGTACACTCGTGGATTATGGTTTCCGCCTTCCTTCTGCATTTGATAACCGGCCTTTGGAATTCCCCGAGTTTATGCGCCGAATACCTAATTTCATCGCAGTGAGTGCAACACCATCGGAATGGGAGCTTAATTTAAGTCAGGGCCATGTTGTTGAACAACTGGTACGCCCAACGGGAATTCCCGACCCGATTGTAGAAGTTCGTCCAACCAAAAATCAGGTGGCTGATGTTATGGAAGAGGTAAAAAAGCGTCTTCCTAAAAAAGAGCGTACGCTCATCACGACGTTAACCAAAAAAACGGCAGAAGACTTGGCAGAATATATGAAAGCACAAGGAATAAATGTTCACTATTTGCATTCTGACGTAAATACCCTTGATCGAACCGATATTTTGGACGATTTGCGAGCGGGTAAGTATGACGCACTCATTGGAATCAATTTGCTTCGTGAAGGACTTGATTTGCCTGAGGTTTCACTCGTGGCAATTCTGGATGCCGACAAAGAGGGCTTCCTTAGATCTGATGTCGCGTTAATCCAAACCATGGGGCGAGCAGCACGACACTTGGAAGGCAGAGTTATTTTATATGCCGATCGTGAAACTGGTTCTATGAGTAGAGCGTTGGGAGAAGTTCGCCGGCGTCGCGAATATCAGCTCGAGATGAATAAAAAATATGGCATTACGCCAACAAAAATAAACAAGCCAATTCGCGAAAAACTAGTTGACCGTGATGTGCCAGACGAAGAAGAATTTATTTGGAAAAGTAAAAATCCTGGCTTTGATACACTTCCCAATATTGAAGTGGAAAGCTTAACTCCAATGGATAAAAAGCGACTTTTGAAAACTTTAAAGAAAGAAATGCGACTGGCGGCGGAAGAGCTGAACTTTGAACTTGCGGCTCGCATTCGTGACAAAGTGAAAGAGTTGGAAGTTTCATAACAAAAAAAGAGGGTGATGGAAATAATTCCACCACCCAATGTGTGAATCTACCCGAACTGGTACATTCTTGGCTGAAGTACCGCATAAAGCGGGTGCTCCAGTAATGACATCGCCGTAAGCGGATGCATGTACATTCCATCGATCTCGACCGCGATGTTTACTCCTCGCTGTGAGCACGAGAGGAAAAAGCGTTCAAGCTCCTCCGGCGTGGTCTCGCTTTCGATGAGAAAGCCCACAGTTGCGCCCTTCATGGTGACGGCCTCGTAAATCGTGTCAAAACCGTCGATTGAGAACGGCATAAGGCGAAGGTTTCCACCAGTCGCTTTTTCAGTCATTTGAGAGAGAATTTCTCCCTCGTCGGTATGAATTATCGCATAGACATCTTCGCCTTCGTGTCCCGTTGCGATATGAATCAGTCCGAGCGTGTATCTCATTCGCTGTCTCCTTGAGTATCGAACGCTGGAAGTATTTTATCCTATAACGCTGATTTAATCAAGATATTTCTTACACAATGTGATATACTATAAGTTAATTGAGTTCAAAAAGGAGTACACAATGAAACCCCTACTTGCCGGTTTGTCTACGTTGATAGGTGTGGTTGCACTATACATTTGTCTGTCACCCTTGTACGTGATTTCTCAAGCGGTTACAACTAATCTAATTCTGGAAGGGGCGCAGTTCTCGCCTTTCGTGTACCTGACTTCTCTTGTTGTCGTAGGGTTAGTCTATGCGATCGGAGTAGGCATTATTCTTTTAAACATAAAACGACGCCTTTTTCGATAACGGTGTCCTCAAAGGGAGTTTTTTGTAAAAAACTCCCTTTATCTTTTGTACTTCATCACATATCAATCCCGGTACATTAATTCCTAACACATAATTCCCAATACATAGAAAACCCGAATGGTGAAGTGTATAATAAGAGTTTGCTATGGAAAACTTCATTCATGTCAGAGGCGCCAGACAACACAATTTAAAGAATATTGATCTTGATATTCCAAAGAACAAACTCGTCGTGTTTACGGGTGTATCGGGGAGTGGTAAAAGTTCTATTGCCTTTGACACCATATATGCCGAAGGTCAGCGGCGGTATGTGGAAAGTCTTTCCACTTACGCTCGTCAGTTTTTGGGAATCATGGGAAAACCAGATGTAGACCAAATAACCGGGCTTTCTCCCGCTATCTCAATTGACCAAAAAACTGTTTCACACAATCCTCGCTCCACAGTAGGTACCGTTACTGAAATTTATGATTACATGCGTCTTCTTTTTGCTCGTGTCGGGCACCCTCATTGTCCGATTTGCGGACGGGAAATTGCGGGGCAGAGTTTAGAGCAAATTGTAAATAAAGCAGTTGTTCAAATTGAAGAAGTATTGAAGAAAGATAAAGTTGCTCGCTATCTTATTTTGGCGCCACTCGTGAAAGATCGTAAAGGAGAATTTTCTGCACTCTTTGAAAACATTAAAGCCAAAGGGTATCGTCGTGTGCGAGTTGATGGACGCATTTATGAGCTCAATGATGACTTTACTTTAATCAAAACAAACAAACACACCCTTGAGTGTGTGGTGGATAGACTTTCCCTCACCTCATCAGATTTATCTGACGAAGTTCAAAAGAAAAATCTCATGGGCCGCTTAAATGACTCTATTGGCCAAGCACTTGCTTTAAGTGATGGGCTCGTAATTCTTACTCGTGTTCTTGATAAGGGATTTGAAATGCCCGAATACCCCACAGAACTTGAAGACCACTTGTTTAGTGAAAAATTTAGTTGTCCCGTTGATAACATCACCCTTCCTGAAATTGAACCGCGAACATTCTCATTTAATTCTCCTCATGGTGCATGTCCTGAATGTACTGGGCTTGGTAAAGTTCTCCGGGTCAACGAAACGAATTTGTTTTTGCCTGAAATTTCCATCAAAGAAGGTGGAATCTTGCCGTTTTCAAGTATTTTTGAACACGACACATGGCTTTCTCGACTTATTGTTGAGGTGTGTAACACTCACCACATAAATGCGAGTACCCCAACCAAAAACTTAACCGAAGAAGAAAAGCGTCTTCTTTTGGATGGAACAGGAGACGAAGAATTTTTAGTGACCGGTACCAATAGATTTGGAAAAGCAACAGAAATTTATGAAACCTTCAGGGGGATAAAAGGCGAACTCATGCGCCGATATAAAGAAAGCGAAAGTGACTATGTGAAGGCAAGTATTGAGAAATATATGCAGCAAGTAGTGTGTCCATTGTGTGAAGGCACACGACTCAAAAAAGAAGCAACCGCAATTACCATAGACAAAAAACCAATCAGTGATGTGAGTAACATGACTATTACCAATGCACTCATGTGGTGCAATAGCTTGACCACCGGACATGTGTTAAGCGGTCGTGAGATTGAAATAGGAAACATGATTCTGAAAGAAATTGCGACACGGCTAACCTTTTTGGAAGACGTGGGCCTTGATTACTTAACTATTTCTCGTGGTGCCGATACTCTCTCGGGTGGAGAGGCCCAGCGTATTCGACTTGCATCTCAAATTGGATCAGGGTTAACAGGAGTTTTGTATGTGCTCGATGAACCAACCATTGGACTTCATCCGAGGGACAACGACAAACTTATTCAAACACTCGTAAAGCTCCGAGACCTTGGAAACTCAGTCATTGTTGTGGAGCATGACAAAGAAGTTATGCGCGCCGCCGATTATATTTTTGATTTTGGGCCTGAAGCGGGAAAACACGGCGGGTTGTGTGTCGCAGAGGGAACCCCCGCTGAGCTTTCAAAGAATAAAAAATCCATTACCGGCCCATATTTATCTGACAAGAAGAAAATTGTCTTCCCTCCAAACAAAACAAAAGAACAAAAAGGAAAACTGGTATTGAAAGGCGCTCACGGATTTAATTTAAAAGATGTAGATCTCACCGTTCCCCTTGGTAAGTTTGTATGTGTCACGGGAGTATCGGGAAGCGGAAAATCAAGTCTGATCGTGGAAACACTGTATCATGCGGTGGCATCAAAGATTATTCGTGAACATCGTGATGAGGGATTGGCATACCGTGAGCTTTTGGGGTCTGAAAGTATTGATAAAGTAATCATGATCGACCAGTCACCTATCGGGCGAACACCGAGAAGTAACCCTGCAACCTACACCAAAGTGTTTGACTTGGTTCGAGATGTATATGCGGCCACTCGTGAAGCCAAGGTGATGGGATTCAAAAAAGGACGATTTTCATTCAATGTAAAAGGTGGACGCTGTGAAGCGTGTGAAGGACAAGGACAGGTGAAAATAGAAATGCAGTTTATGCCCGATATCTGGATTGTCTGTGAAGTCTGCAAAGGAACTCGTTTCAATAGTCAAACCTTGGAGGTTTTGTACCGTGGAAAAAATATTGCGGAAGTACTTAAGATGACCGTTGCAGAAGCCCAAACATTCTTTAGTGTGCATCCTCAAATTGTAAATAAGATCGAAACGCTTTCAGCAGTCGGCCTTGACTATATGGAGCTTGGGCAATCAGCGACAACCTTATCAGGAGGAGAAGCCCAGCGCGTGAAACTCGCGACAGAGCTTGCCCGACGCGGAACAGGCAAAACACTCTATATATTAGACGAACCAACAACGGGGCTTCATTTTAAAGATCTCGAAAAACTCATGGGTGTATTGAAAATTTTAGTTGAGCGCGGAAACACCGTGCTTGTTGTTGAGCACAATCTCGATGTGGTACGCAATTCTGATTGGATTATTGATTTGGGCCCAGAAGGGGGAGACAAAGGGGGGCGAATTATTGCAGAAGGCACACCAGAGGAAATTATGAAAAACAAAGAGAGTGTAACTGGTCTTTACCTCAAGAAAGCTTGAAAGTACTCCTGATACAATAGTGTTTACTATGAAACCTGTATGTCTTTTACTTTTGGTCTTGTTTTTTTGCATTGTACCCAGTGTCAAAGCATCAAATAACGTACAACCATTTTCCCTGAGTGGAAATTTTACCTACGAGCTGACGAGTAACGGATCTGTGAAAGTGCGTGAAGAAATAGTAATTAGAAACGTAACAACAGAAACATATGCTCCTTCTTTTTCGTTTGACACCGATGGGTTCACACCGACTGACATTACCGTGTATGAAAGTGGTTTGGCGGCAAAAGTAATTCAAAAAGATGAGCACACCTATGAAGCCACTTTTAAACGTCCTGCACTGGGGCTTGGTGCAAACAAAAAAGTGACCATTCTTTTTACTGATGAAAGTTTAGTAACAAAACACGGAAAAGTTGTTGAAATAAAAATTCCTCGTGTCAAAAATGCTTCTCAATTTACGAGCCTTAAAACTGTTTTACGGGTTTCTTTGGACGACGCACAGACGTTTCATATCTTTCCGCAAACCACGGGAGTTAAAAATGGTTCGTTTATGGAATACTCACTCGATTTAAGCAAAACCAGTGAGTCCCCAGTCACTGCCTATCTGGGGGATGTGGCCGCATTTGATTTCACGCTTAATTATCCGTTTATCAATACTTCTTACTTTCCCCGTGAAGTAACGTTTGCTATTCCACCCGATACTGCAACCCAAAAGGTGTATTTAGAACAGTTTAGCGATATGCCGGAGTCGCTCACGTATGATTCTGATGGAAACTGGATCGGAAAACTTACGTTAAAAGCAAAGGAACAAAAAACATTTACCGTTTCTGGAACGATCTTTGTTTTCGCGAGTGCTCAAGACGATTTTCCAGCAATCAACCAAGAGGCAATAAAGCTAAATACCTCCCCTCAAAAGTATTGGGAGTCAAACGACCCGCAAATACATGAATTGGCACAACGTCTAAAAACCCCTCAGGCTATTTACGATTATGTTGTACACAATCTCTCATACGACTATACAAAAACGGCCCGTCCGCAGGAACGTCTTGGTGCAAAACTTTCTCTTTCAAAAAAGACTGAAGCCATTTGTATGGAGTTTACCGATCTCTTTATTGCAATCGCACGAGCTGCAGGGATTCCAGCCCGAGAAGTGAATGGCTTTGCAATTTCAGAAGATTCAATGAGGCCGCGCGCTCTCGGCGGAGATGTTCTTCACTCGTGGCCCGAATACTACGATACTGTGAGTGGACAATGGATTCAGGTCGATCCGACATGGGGGAATACCACGGGAGGAGTTGACTATTTTTCTCACTTTGATTTAAATCACATCACCTTCGTTATACATGGCGCATCGAGTACATTGCCACAAACTCCAGGAACATACGAAACCACGGATCCAAACAGTGATTTGATTCATATTGAACCAAGTGCAAAAGGAGTGGAGAGCGAAACTACCACACCCACAATTGCAGTTTCTCCCGTTGGTTTTTCGTTGTGGTCACAAACGTACACCGTTACTGTAGAGAATTCATCAGGGCATGCACTGTACAATATCCCTGTTTCTGTGCAAGCCGATAACACGAACATCGTGACTAAAAATATTCCGAGCATTTTGCCCTATTCAAAAAGTTCGTTTTCAATAAACCTCTATCCGGGATTTTTTGGGAGTAAGTTGCCCGCACGTTTACAGATAGAGTCACTAAAAGAAACAATCGAAATTCCTGTTTCCAAAACTGCAATTCTCATCGCACATTTGTTTGTCCTTATGATGCCGATAGTTTTATTGCCTATTATGATATATTTTATTGCTAAACATGCGAAGCATTAACTTTCCAGATGAAGTAAAGACACTCCCTGAAACACCCGGGGTGTATCAATACCGTGCTGTCGATGGGCATATTTTGTATATAGGGAAGGCGAAAAACCTGAAAAATCGTATTAGAAGCTATACCGCCTCCAATTTACTTCCCAAAACCGCGAAGATGGTCAGTGAAGCGAAAACACTCACCTATATTGAAGTGCAAAGCGAGTTTGAAGCACTTCTTTTAGAAGCGAAGCTAGTACGCGATCACATGCCGCTCTATAACATTGAGCTGAAGGATGATAAATCACCACTCTATATTGGTATAACTGATGAGGAGTTTCCTCGTGTCCTGACATTTAGGCAAACTCAGCTTTCCGGTGTGAAACTGAAAAAAACATTCGGACCATTTGTCGACGGCAGGAGTGCAAAATACGTGCTTCATTCACTTCGAAAGGTTTTTCCATTCAGTACCCACAGAATTGGAAAGCGGGCATGCATTTATAAAGAGATAGGACTATGTAATCCCTGTCCCTCTGAAATACACCACATTGCAGATATTTCAGTACGTACTGCTCAGAAAAAGGAATATCTAAGAAACATCCGGAGACTCTGTCGAGTACTCGATGGCAGTGCCCGCACGATCGAAAAGGAACTCGTTTCACAGATGATACGTGAAGCAAAAACCGAGCATTTTGAAAAAGCCCAAAGTATTAAAGAGAAACTGGCACGATTTCAGCGCACACTGGGAAGCGCGCCAAAGATGAATGAATATATTGTTGACCCTAATTTTGTCTATGATGTTCACAAGAAAGAACTCGAAGACTTGCGTTCAATAGTAAGCACATTTATTGA
>JAKAKU010000043.1 GCA_021824385.1 bacterium
CATGGACTTGCGTACTCGTCATCCGTTTCGTACTTTGTCACATTTACAATAACAGCGTTTTTCGCAAGTGTGACCCTGAGCTGTACGGTTACAATCATTTCCTCTTCGTCAACTGCACTGACGAGTGTCGTGATATTGGGCCACCCTTCAACAGGGTACGCTTCACCTATAGACGGTTTCCAGTCATCCTCATCCCACATTTTAGGCTGGATCATAGATATTTCATCCTCTTTGCCTGACCACTGCAGACTGATGAGGAGACCTACAACCATTCCTGACAAGAATATTGCAACTGCGATCGGCATTAGTGTAATAGGATCTATGATGGTAATCACCATTTACCTTCTTTCATTTAAACTAATCAACCTTTAGCGTCGTGCTCATCGCCAAGGTCTTCAAGGACAAATACATAAGCCGGCTTTAACGGCTCGAAACCTCCACCAACATCGGTAGGGGTGATACAAATTGCCTTTTTGCCAGAAAGCCGAAATCCGTTTTGCTGTAAATTGAGCCAAGTTTGAAGCTTTGCACCGGTTGAATTTGTCCCCGGTGGAATTTCAATCACAACAATATCGTCCATACAAGTCTCCTTTTTACACAACAAACGATATTATAGGTTAATTTGACGTAAAAAGCAAATTACCTGTTTTTCTCGTTTCGGATGAAGAAATACGTGCCTGCCACGATGAATACCAGTGAATAAAGACCTACGATAAGCAAATCAAAACCGGTACTAAAGAGTACCACTTTGCTGTATGCGGGATCTCCCCAGAAATACACGCTGCGTATAAGGTCAACCACATACGTCATCGGAGCGATGCGAGACAAAACATACAGGACTGGGGGGAGTTCTTTAATGGGGCTAAATACTCCCGACAAAAAGAATTGTGGAAACATGATAAATGGAAATATTTGGTTTGCACTTCGCTGGCTTTTGAGATTTGAAAGAACAAAAATTCCAAAGGATCCACCAAACAAGCATGCAATCAAGAAAAATGGAACAAGTCTTACGAGCCCTAAGAAGTCAATCGGGACTCCAATAATTAAGCCAAAACCAACTATTCCAATAAGTTGCGTGAGGGCGACGAGCGACTCTCCAAGAATTTTTCCAACAATTATAGAATAACGAGAAATAGGGGAGACAAATATTTCTTGAGAAAAATCGTTTTCTCGATCTTCAATTAATGAAATCACTCCTGAGCCCGTTGACTGAAACAATGTTTGCCCGAGAACCCCGGCAAAAATAAACGAAAGAAAATTATATCCAGCCGCGCCAGAAAGATTTGATTGCAAACTGCCCCCCAACACTCCAATAAAAATAATGGGAAAAATTAAACTAAAGAGCATGCGCGATCGGTCACGCAAAAGTTTGGTAAAATCTCTGTAAGCAATAGTAAAAATGGCGTTAATTTCGTGCATTATTGTGTCTCTTCTTTCTTAATAATATTAATATATGCTGCTTCGAGTGACTTTGCGCCATTTCGTAATTTTTTGGGAGATCCCAAAGCGACTACTTTTCCGTGATCAACAATACATACACGGTCTGCGTCTTCCGCTTCTTCTAAGTAGTGTGTTGTCAAGAAAATGGTAGTATGCTCTTCCTTTCGGACTTTTTGTAAATACTCCCAAAGCGTTGCACGAGATAAGGGATCGAGTCCACTTGTTGGTTCATCCAAAAATAAAATTTTTGGCTTGTGCATGAGAGATCGTACAATTTCGAGCTTCCTCTTCATGCCGCCAGAGAAAGTCTTTATTTGATTAAAGATACTATCTTGAATACCTAAAATGGTGGCAAGCTCCATTACTCGATCTTTGTAATCTTTTGGCATGAGCGCATATACCGGTGAAAATGGATAAATGCCGTAGAGAATTGCATGAAAGCGAATATTTTCCTCTGCAGTTAAATTAAGATCTAAACTTGGATTTTGAAAAATAATTCCGACATTCTGGCGAACCTTATCATCCTGTTTGTCTATGTCATAGCCCGCCACTTTTACCTCACCGGAAGTTTTGTTGAGCATTGTTGTGAGAATTGAAATAGTTGTGGTTTTGCCTGCACCATTGGGGCCAAGAAGAGCAAAAAACTCACCCTCTTTAACAGAAAAACTCACACCATCAACGGCATTTTTATCAGCCTTTTTGTAGTGTTTAACGAGATTTTTTACAACGATTGCTTCGCGCGCCATATCATCTATTTTACATGAGCACTTTAGTCATTCAAGTGCTAAATTGTCGTTTTTATGGTATAATTCGTGGTCGTTCAGAAATGGGTGGGAGGGAAAAAGTATGAAATCGCCCGTTGAATTGTGGGACAGAGCAAATACCCTTGCAGACAACAACAAGAATTCTGAAGGGAGACTACTAAGCGAAGATTTATGGCTGTCTTTGGTTCTGATTTTTGGTCAGTTGAGGGCAATTGAAGAAACCATGAGCCAGCTTTCGAAAGACGAATCATCGCTTGCACGGTCTTCAACAATTAGTTTGCTCGACACCTCAATGGAGGAAATGGACGAAAAACTTCAAATTTTGGAAGCGCTGGCTGAGCAGGCCAAAGCACCGGTGTAGTGCATTCGGGAGGACTCATGTCCTCCC
>JAKAKU010000020.1 GCA_021824385.1 bacterium
AGGTAAGTTACTGTTCTTTGTAGTGTTTGTATGTCTATCTATATTTAGCGTTTATATAAATGTTTTAGGTGTATCAACAACGAGTTTGATTCCCCCGAAAGTTGAAGCTGTAAATCTTCCGGATCCAATTCCATATACATGGAAATATAATTTACAAATATTGGATAACAATAAAATAGCGTCTCTTTCGTATAATTTATTACACACAAATGCTATTACCTCGCAACAGTACGTGATTGTTCTTACGACACTCATAACGTTAGTTATTTTGATGTTATATTCGTTTTTACTTTTCGAAAAAAAATATAAAATATGAAGAAATTTACTCTCTCAATTTTTAAAAGCTCCAAAGCAAAAGTAGCAGAGATTCCTCTTGTTTTTGAAAAGCATGCATTGAAAATAATTTTTGCTGTATTGTCCATTATTTCCATAATTTCATTTATTGTTTTTTATAAAAACGGCTTAGGGCTTGCATACAATGATGCGCGATCTCATTTAGACATCGGCCGCCGGGTGGTGGAAGGCCTTAAGCCTGGCCTCGCCCAAATTGGGTCAGTCTGGTTGCCACTCCCACACTTACTCATGGTACCTACTATTTGGAATGATTTTATGTGGCATACCGGTCTTTCAGGGGCAATTATTTCAATGTTTTCATATGTTGCAACAGGACTGTTGGTTTACCAATATCTCAAAGAACTTGGAGTAAAGATTTTCGGAAGACTTGTGGCTGTCGCGATTTTTGCATTAAACCTGAATATAATTTATTTGCAATCAACGGCAATGACAGAACTTCTATTGATTGCCACCATGATGGCAGGTTGTTATTACCTTCTTGTATGGCAAAAAAGAGGTGACGTTTTAGATATTATCAAAGCTGCGTTCTTTATAATGCTTTCCACACTGAATCGATACGATGGGTGGTTTTTGTTTGGTTTTGCAGGACTATTAATTCTCATTCAAGTATTTCGTAAAAAAGGATACAAAGCAGCTGAAGGCTCATTTATTTTGTATAGTACGTTGGCTGGTATTGGAATAGTGTTGTGGTTTGTGTGGAATGCTTTAATTTTTAAAGACCCACTGTATTTTATCTTGGGGCCCTTCTCTGCACATGCACAACAACAGCAGTTATTGGAGGCAGGCGTACTCGCAACGAAGGGGAATTTGCTTTTGTCAATTAAAGTATACTTTTACGCGTTATTTTTCAATTCATATACCTTTATTGTTTTACTTTCATTTTTGGGTGCCGCTGCACTTTGGTTTGATCGCAAAGTATCGTCGGGAATGAGAATAATGTCTGTGTCACTTATAGCTCCACTTTTGTTTAACATAATCGCTTTATATTTTGGTTTCTCAGTATTATATGTACAAGGAATTTCTGGTAACACATGGTTTAATGTGCGGTATGGGGTTATGCTAGCGCCCACTATTGCAGTTTTTATTGGATACTTAATTCACAAACTGCCTGATCTTAAGTGGGTTATCGTGAGTTTGGCTTTTGTAACTATCTTTATTTCACTAGTAAATATTGACGCGGTAACAATTGATGATGCCCGGGTTGGAAGTAGTCAAAAGAACGTATCAGAAGTAAGTGGATGGTTACATGACAACGCTGCAAACAAAGATGGATTTATATTAATCTCGGCTGCTTCTCATGATGCGATTATTTTTAGTTCTGGTCTTCCACTTGCGAAATTTATTCATGAGGGAACTGGCGCATACTGGGAGAGTGCGGTTGCTTCTCCCGATCGTTGGGCTCGTTGGATTGTTATGCGCACGTATGACGAGAACGATTTAACATATCGTGAACTTTCGAAACAGGATCCAAAATGGATAGAAGATTACATACTGGTAAATCATTATCCATTTGCTGATATTTACGAAATTAAGCCGCTTCTTATTCCTACGTTGAATACGAAACCAGTATTCACTAATCAAAAGTAAGTTTTAGTATGAAAAAAGCTCTATTCTTATTTATTGTTCTTTTTACGTTTGCCGCCTATTTAGGCGTAAAGTTTTTCTGGAAAATTCCTCAAGATGTTCCACTCGCAACAGCCTCAAAAGTATGGCAAATTCAAAGTATCGACACGGTAAAATATTCGCGTGATCTTGCGCGAGAAAAATCAAAAGATACTGCATTTGATGCTGAGATCAAAAAACAAGTAAGTGAAATAGCTAGAACAGGAGCTACTCATATCGCGCTTGCAACTCCTTACAATGATGAATTTGTACCCTACCTTAAACGTTGGATTTTAGAAGCTCGAGCAAATGAACTCCGTGTTTGGTTCCGAGGAAACGTAGCCGGATGGGAAGGGTGGTTTGATTATCCGAAAATTAGTCGTGAAGAACACACCTCACAAATAGTTTCATTTATCAAAAAATACCCAGAACTTTTTGAAGATGGTGATATATTTACGTCATGTCCTGAGTGTGAAAATGGGGGATCTGGTGATCCGCGCATGACGGGAGATGTAAATGGCTTTAGACAATTCTTAATAGAAGAAAACAATCAGGCGATAGATGCGTTTAATCAAATAAA